>VGSS01000021.1 GCA_016874935.1 Deltaproteobacteria bacterium
AATTCACGCTTCACGGTCTCCATTGAACATGTTCCCACCCTCTCGAAAGAATTTGAAAACCCGAAGGGAGTGCCCATTTCAGCCATCCTGATCGGAGGGCGAAGGAGTCAGCTAATCCCTCTGGTGGCGGAGGGATTCGACTGGCCGCACGGGGTCTTTTTAGGAGCACGCAACGGTTCCGAGACAACAGCGGCGGCCCTCCATCAGATAGGGGTACTCAGAAGAGATCCCATGGCCATGCTTCCTTTCTGCGGATACAATATGGGCCATTATTTCAGCCACTGGCTCCGTATGGGAGAAAGGCTGACCAACCCGCCAAGAATTTTTTCCGTCAACTGGTTCAGGATGGATGAGAACGGCGATTTTATCTGGCCTGGATTCGGAGAGAATATCCGGGCATTGAAATGGATCGCGGACAGAGTTTATGGCAGGGTGGGAGCGAGAGAGACGCCTGTGGGCCTTGTCCCTCACTTAAAGGATCTGGAACTGGACGGAATGAACCTCTCTGAAGAGAGGCTTGAAAAATTGTTTGAAATTCATCCGAGGGCCTGGGATGACGAAGTGTTAGGAATCGAAAAGTTTTTCGGGCAATTCGATCAAACCATGCCTGAAGCGATGTGGGAAGCGTTGCATACCCTGAAGTCCAGCCTGTAAGGATTAACCCCGGGTGAGTTTGAGGCGGGTGATGGCACGGAGAAGTGCGACTCTTGCCCGATCGATATCGATGTCCGAAGGCCTCTCGGTAAGTCTCTTTTCCGCTCTCTCCTTTGCCCTTTGAGCACGGACTGCGTCGATCTCTTCAGGCCGCTCCGCGGCTTCTGCAAGAAGGATCACTTTTTTCCCGTCCGTCATGAGAAAGCCGCTGCTTGTGAAAAGACTCAGTTTTTCTCCACCGGGTTTAGTGATCTTTGTGATGCCGACCTGGAGACTCGATACAAAGGGGGTATGGCCGGCAAGAATGCCGAAATAGCCGACCGTGCCCGCCGCAACCACGGATTCAATCGGCTCACTGAAAACCACTCTCTTTAGAGTTACGACATCAAGGATAAAGGGTTCGGTTTCCATCTCGATAGTTTTCTCTAAATCCGAAATCCGAATATCGGGCGAAGCGTCCGTCTCGGACCAACCCGAAACAAATTCGAATCTTCAAAATTCAAATTTTCTAAACTCTTTTGTTTGAAACATTTAAAATTTGGTCATTTGAGCTTGTTTCGAATTTCGTGCTTCGTATTTCGAATTTTTGTTTTTAATGCGCTCCTTCTCTCAACCTCTTTGCTTTTTCGGCAACTTCTTCGATCTTTCCGACCATATAGAAGGCTTGCTCAGGCAGGTCGTCATGTTTTCCTTCAAGAATTTCGTTAAATCCCCGGATAGTATCCGGCAGAGGGACGTATCTTCCGGAAGAACCGGTGAACTGCTCTGCCACAAAGAAGGGCTGGGAAAGGAACCGCTGAATCCTCCGCGCCCTGTGGACGATCAGTTTGTCCTCCTCTGAAAGCTCCTCCATTCCGAGAATGGCGATGATGTCCTGGAGCTCTTTGTAACGTTGAAGCACCTGTTGAACACCTCGGGCGACACGGTAATGTTCCTCCCCTACAATGCGCGGGTCGAGAATCCTTGAAGTGGAGTCAAGAGGATCAACCGCCGGATAGATCCCAAGTTCCGCCAGTTGCCTTGAGAGAACGGTCGTCGCATCAAGATGGGAGAAGGTTGTGGCCGGCGCCGGGTCAGTGAGGTCATCCGCAGGCACATAGATCGCCTGGACCGATGTGATCGATCCTCTCTTGGTGGAGGTGATTCGCTCCTGGAGCTCGCCCATTTCGGTTGCGAGGGTAGGCTGGTATCCCACGGCGGAAGGCATTCGGCCCAGCAGAGCCGAAACCTCAGAGCCTGCCTGGACAAAACGGAAGATGTTATCGATGAAGAGGAGCACGTCCTGTCCTTCCTCGTCCCGGAAATATTCCGCCTGTGTGAGGGCGGAAAGACCGATCCGGAGCCTTGCTCCCGGCGGTTCGTTCATCTGGCCAAAAACAAGAACGGTCTTTTCAATAACCCCGGAGGCTTTCATCTCGAGCCAAAGGTCGTTTCCTTCCCTGGTTCTTTCGCCCACACCACCGAAAACAGAAAACCCTCCATGCTCCGTGGCAATGTTTCGAATCAGTTCCATGATCAAAACGGTCTTTCCCACACCGGCGCCGCCGAAGAGGCCGACCTTTCCGCCTTTGGCGTAGGGTTCGAGGAGATCGATCACCTTGAGGCCTGTTTCAAAGACCTGATTCGACGGGACCTGTTCTTCAAAAGGCGGCGGAGAACGGTGAATGGGATATCGTTTCTTTGTAGGGCAGTCACCCAGTTTATCAATGGGTTCACCCAGAAGGTTGAAGATCCTTCCCAGCGTCTCCCTTCCCACGGGCATGGTAATTGATTCTCCAGTATCCACTGCATCCATTCCACGGATCAATCCATCGGTTGTGGACATGGCCACACAACGCACCACGTTCTCACCGAGGTATTGGGACACCTCGATGATCAATTTTGTCCCGTCCGGCCTCTCAATTCGGATCGCATTATATAAGGCAGGTAATTCATCAGCGAAGAATTCCACATCCACTACCGGGCCAATGACCCTCATTACTTTTCCGACTTTCAATGTCCTACCTCCTCAATTGGAATGTGGATCGTAGAGTGTGGTTAGTGGAAAATGAATTTTAAATTCCACCTTCCACCTTCTACCTTCTACTTTCCACCCTCTTATTTCTTTTGCGCAAACCTCAAGGCTTCGGCGCCTGTGGTCACCTCTAAGAGCTCTTTGGTAATCGAGGCCTGTCTGGCCTTGTTGTAACTGAGGGAAAGGGCGGAGATCATCTCCTCAGCGTTCTCTGAAGCCGATTTCATAGAGACCATCCGGGCGCCCTGTTCGCTTGCGACCGACTCCACCATTGCTTTGTAAATCTGAGCTTCGAGATATTTGGGAAGAAGGTAGGCCATGATCTCTTCGGCTGTGGGTTCAAAAATGGGTTCTCCCTTGACCTCGCTTCCCTTCTTTAAAACCTCCGAACTCTCAAGGGGCAAGAGTTTCATCACAATTGGCTGTGTGGATACGGCTGATTGAAACCGGGTGTAGATCAAATCCACTTCATCGTAGCGCGCTTCTTGAAAGCCTTTGACAATCACCCCTGAAATTTCTTTCACTTCCTGAAGCGAGATCTCCTTTGAGATCTGGAGGAGGGTGTGATCGATGGGGTAGGTCTTTCTCCGGAAGAGGTCATACCCCTTCCTTCCGATGAGAATGAGCCGGACCTCTTTGTCAGGATGCTCATTGATAAATCGTGTGGTCCGGGAAATTACATTGGCGTTATAACCGCCGCAGAGGCCCTTGTCCGATGTGATGAGGACAAGGCCGATGCGTTTGACCTCCCGCTTGACAAGAAGGGGGTGGTCGATACGGGGAAGGGAGGGGGCCAGACTTTCCATCAGTTCCTGGATCTTCTCGGCATAAGGCCGGGCTGAACGGAGGCGGTCTTCCGCCCGCTTGAGGCGTGAGACTGCGATCATCTCCATGGCGCGGGTGATCTGCTGGATGCTGATCACGCTTCGGATTCTTCTTTTAATGTCTTTTGTTCCGGGCATCTCCCTAAAACCTTAAATCCGAAATTCGAATATCGAAATCCGAAACAAATACTTAAATTCCCAGACTTCCATGTGAAATGTCATCCTGAACTTGATTCAGGATCTCAGAGATGCTGGAATGAATGACAACTATTTACGTGGTGACGAAATTCTTTTTATAATCCTGGGCTGCCTGATGGAGAAGCTTCGACATCTCATCAGAGAGTTGTTTTTCTTCTCGGATCCCTTTGGGAATCTGTGAATACTTCTCGTGGACAAAGGGATAGAACCCTGCCTCAAAATCTTTCACCCTGTCTATTGGAAGATCATCCAGATAACCATTTTCCGCAACAAAGATGATCATGATCTGATTCTCCACGGGCATCGGATTATACTGGGGCTGTTTCAGGACTTCCACCAGACGTTCTCCACGGGTGATCTGAGCCTGCGTGGCCTTGTCCAGTTCCGAACCGAATTTGGCAAAGGTCACCAGTTCCCGGTATTGGGCAAGGTCGAGCCTGAGCATTCCCGCCACCTTCTTCATCGCCTTGATCTGGGCATTTCCGCCCACACGTGAAACGGAGAGGCCGACCGAGACTGCAGGCCGGACTCCGGCGTAGAAAAGGTCGCCCTCCAGATAGATCTGACCATCCGTGATGGAGATGACATTGGTCGGGATGTAAGCGGAATAATCTCCAGCCTGCGTCTCCACAATAGGGAGCGCAGTCAGAGACCCGCCACCGAGTTCATCGTTCAGTTTGGCAGCCCTTTCGAGGAGCCTTGAATGAAGATTGAAAATGTCGCCCGGGAAGGCCTCGCGGCCAGGCGGTCTTCTGAGAAGGAGAGAGACTTGCCTATAGGCTACGGCGTGCTTCCAGAGGTCATCGTAGATGATCAGTGCGTGGCGTCCTGTGTCCCGGAACTCTTCGCCCATGGCCGCGCCTGCATAGGGAGCCACATATTGCATGGAGGCGGGGTCGGAAGCTGTGGCCGAGACCACAATGGTATATTCCATGGCTCCATATTCTTGAAGGGTATTGACGACCGAAGCCACGGTGGACTGCTTCTGCCCGATGGCCACATAGATACAGATGACATTGCCGCCTTTTTGATTGAGGATCGTATCCACGGCAATGGCGGTCTTTCCGGTCTGCCGGTCACCGATGATCAACTCCCGTTGTCCTCTTCCAATCGGGATCATGGAGTCGATGCATTTCAGTCCGGTCTGAAGGGGTTCTTTCACCGGCTGCCTCTCAACGACATTGGGCGTGGTCCCTTCGATCAAACGAAGTTTTTCAGTATGGATGGGACCTTTCCCATCGATGGGTTGCCCCACGGCGTTGACGATTCTTCCGACCAGGGCATCCCCCACCGGAACGGAAAGCACCTTGCCGGTTCTTTTGACGGGGTCTCCCTGTTCAATATGGGTAATATCGCCAAGAATCATGGCTCCGATCTGGTCCTCTTCGAGGTTCAGAGCCATTCCGTAAATTCCTCGCGGAAACTCGAGCATCTCAGAGGCCATGCAGCTGGGAAGGCCCTTGATCCGGGCGATTCCGTCTCCGGCTTCAATGACCTCTCCGACCTCCTCGGCTTCTGTCTTGACCTGGTACTGTTCAATATGCCGTTTCAGAATAGCGGATATTTCTTCTGGCTTGATCTTCAGTTCCACTTTTTCACCCCTCAGTAGGTTTTCACCATCTCCTGCTTCATCTCTTCGAGACGATGTTTGACGCTTCCATCAATGATCTTGTTCTCGATCTTAACGATCACCCCACCCAGAATCGATTCATCGACCATCGGTTTGAGAAAGACCTGCTTCTTCGATGCGCGGGAAAGTTCTTTCTCGAGGCGCTGAACGAGGTCTTCGGAGAGAGGGACCGAAGTGATCACCTCTGCCGTTATTTTTTCACGTGATTCCTGGGCAAGAGCAAAGAAAGCCTCGATGATATTGGGAAGTCTCCTCTGCCGGCTCTGGTCGATGACCAGGTTGATCCAGTTGAAGGTGAGCGTTGAGATCTTCTCGCCGAAAATCTGAAAGAGGGCGCTCTTCTTCCCCTCGGGAGAGATCTGGAGATTGCTCAGAAACTCTTTGACTTCCGCACTCGATTCGAGACCGTTTTTGAGCCGGGTCAGTTCCTCTTCAACCCGATCGACCGATTCCTCGGCTCTGGCCAACTGGAAGAGGGCCTCCGCATAGCCTCGTACCACCGGATCACTTGCCATAGAGTTCACCTACCTTTGAGACATATTCCTCCACGAGTCGGCGGTTGTCTTCGGTATTGAGCGACTTGTTGATGATCTTCGATGCGGCCATGATGGAGAGGTCGGCAATCTTCTCCTGGATCTCAAGGATGGCCTTCTGCTTCTGAAGTTCGATCTCCTCCTGGGCCCTCTTCACGATCTGGTTCGATTCCTGCTGGGCTTTCTGCACGATCTCCTTCCGCATGTTTTCGCCCAATCCTTTTCCTTCGTTAATAATCTTCTGGGCCTCGGAACGGGCTTCGGCGAGCTGGTGTTTGTAATCTTCCAGAAGAGCAGCCGCCTCCTGCTTTGTTTTCCTGGCTTCTTCCAATTGCTGCTGAATCGTCTCCTCCCTCTTCTTCAACCCTTTCAGGATATGGGGATAAGCCAGCTTGGCCAGAAGGATGAGGAGGAGAAAGAAAGAGACCAGAGTCCAGATGATCAATCCGGGGTCTGCTTTAAACATGATTTGCTCCCTCTTTTAAATGATAACGTGAACTTGTCACGTTTCTGTGATCGTTAAGGAAAAAACTTTCAGGTGTCTTTCATGGATTCCTGATTTCCTTAATGGATCAAGCTCATTATTTAAAGATCAGCAAGAAGCTGATGACCAGGGCATACAGGGCGAGCGCTTCGATAAAGGCAATGCCGATGATCATGGTCGTTCGAAGCAATCCTGAGACCTCTGGCTGACGGGCCATTCCCTCAACCGTTTTCCCGACCATGATCCCCATGCCCACTCCTGTTCCGAGGGCTCCCAAACCAATGCTCAAACCTCCACCCAAATAAGCAAAACCGACAGGATCCATTTGCAACCTCCTTTTTATTTTCGAAAGTGGAATATAAATTGTGGAATGTGGAAAAAGAAAAATCCACTTTCCACCCTCCACTCTCAACCTTCGAATTAATGTTCCGCATGAACGGCCTCGGCAATATACATGGAGGCCAGAATCGAAAAGATAAACGACTGAATCAGTGCGACGAAAATCTCAAAGGCCATCATCACCACTGCCATTGCAAGGGGAAGGGGAGTGACAATGATGCTTTTGAACATGATGATCATTGAAAGAAAGACCAGGATGACCAGGTGACCCGCAGTCATATTGGCAAAGAGCCGGACAGCGAGCGAGAATGGCTTGGCAAACTGGCTGATGATTTCAATGGGTAGCATGAGGGGAATGATCCAGAGGGGAACCCCTTTTGGGATGAACTTCTTCAGGTACCCGAAAGGCCCATGTTTATAGATTCCTGCCCCCTGAGTGCAAAGAAAGACCACAACGGCCAGAGAAGCGGTTACATTGATGTTGGAAGTGGCGGTGAATCCCTTTGGAATCAGGCCAAGGAGGTTACAGAAAAGGATGAAGAAGAAGAGGGTGGCGATAAAAGGAAACCAGGCCATGCCTTTCTCACCGATGGTTTCATAAATGAGGTTTGTCCTCAGATAGTCCACGATTGATTCCATCAGGTTCTGCAACCCCTTGGGGATCAATTTTCCCGCTCTTCCCGCGAAGAAGAGGGTGAGAAAGACGAGAATACAGGCTATCCACATCATGATGACCGCATTGGTGATGGAGAAGTCGATACCTCCGATCTCAAGGGGAATATAGACATGGGGCTGGAGGTGTTCCATTAAGTCTATCTTTTCCATATTCGAATCCTTACCTCCCGATTTGCTTCCATGGGATCGATCCCAGCTTTCGATAAAACCGCATCGTCTTAATGATCAGAAGAAGGGTGAAGCAGAGAACAAAGGAGAGAAGGGCTGTTTGAAAATGGATCTCCTTCACCCGGGTCAACCCGTAAAAGATGAGGCCGAGCGCCGCAAGTCTTGCAATAAACCCACCCAGGGCAATGACAACTGAAGTCAATTTGGAACGACAGATGATTTTCGAAGAGATAAAGGTGGAGGCCAAAAAATTGAGCAGGGCCAATGCGATGCCCACCATCGTTCCAGAAAGAAATGGATTCATCTCAATCCTTCTTCTCTTTATCCTGGTCCTGGCTGATAAGCCGGAAGATACTTCGGAAACCGGCCGCCGACCCCAGGATGAACCCCACGATCATCAACCAGGGACGGGTGTTGAGGAGGTAATCTAAACCGTATCCTCCCAAGGCGCCGACTAAAACTGAAGCCAGCATTTCCACGCCGACGCCACCGTATCTGAACCAATCCTTCATAAATTTTTCTGGTTTTCGATTCTGGGGCATCGGGAAGCTACAAAATGTGAATTTCTTAACATACCTTAGAAAGGTTGTCAATCAAATTTTGACAAGAATCTGGATCCGTGAATACATCCCGCACAAATGGAGGGCGAAGCACGTTAACTACATGAAATTGTTATGAAACGGAAATTGGGTGGTCCACATTTGAGGCGCGGGAATTAAGCTCTTCTTCCTGTGCGACTTCCGTCTCCATCTTGCAATGACCGTCAAGGATTCCACCCTCATTGATAGAGAGAGCAGGGGTCGTGAGGGTCCCAAAGAATTTGCCTGTGGGGTGAATCTCAACAGACTTCTTTGCATTGACCTCTCCTTCCACACGGCCATTGATGATAATGATGTTCACACCGATCTTTCCTTTAATGTGTGCAGATTCACCTACAATCAGAGTGCCACTATCGAAAATTTCTCCCTCAAATCTTCCATCGAGACGGAAGACTCCTTTAAAGGTCATTTTCCCCTCAAACAGGGTTTCTTTTCCAAGAAAGGCGCTGATCTCTTCCGAAACAGAAGGAGGTTTCGAACTTGGTTTGGCAAAGAACGTTTTTCCTCCGGACATAGGTGACTCCTTTCTCAACAAGCGGTTATCAGGAAACCAGATGACCAGGGAGCAGTGACCAGATTATCAGGATATCAGTACAAATCTTTTTTCCTGATTCCCTGGTTTCTGATACCCTCCCTCCTGATCCCCTGATTCACTGATTTACCCTGAAATTATATTTTTCATTTCCCAATGATCGTATCCACAACCCTCTCCAGATCTTCAAGGGAGTAGTATTCGATTTCGATCTTTCCCTTTTTCCCTCTCACTTGAATTCTGACTTTTGTTCCGAGATGTTGCCTCAAGGAATCCTGAAGGCTGTTGAGTTGATTTTCTAAATCGCCCTTTTTCTTTTCAATGGCGACTTTTTTCTTCGGTTTCTCCGACCATCGTTTCGCCCATGCCTCTGCGTCTCTCACCGAGAGGCCTTTCCGGATGATCAGGCCACAGAGATCCTTCTGTTTCTCTCTGCTCTCCAGGCTGAGGATCGCTCTTGCATGACCGGCCGTGATCCGGTTCTGGATAAGGTGGTTCTTGATTTCAGAGGAAAGCTTGAGAAGGCGGAGGGCATTGGTGATCGTCGTCCGATCCTTTCCAACCCGCCGGCTCGCTTCCTCATGGCTGATATCAAATTTTTCGATCAGATCCCTGAAGCCTTCAGCCTCTTCAACAGGGTTGAGGTCCTCCCTCTGAAGGTTCTCGATGAGGGAGATTTCAAGGACTTCTCTGTCATCCGCCTCTCTTACGATCACAGGGACTTCCCTCAATCCGGCCTTCTGGGCGGCACGCCAGCGGCGCTCCCCTGCGATCAGCTCATAACCTCCATCGATCCGCCTCACCATCAGGGGGTCGAGGATCCCCTTCTCTTTGATGGTTTCAGCCAGCTCCAGGAGTTTCGATTCGTCGAAATGCTTCCGGGGTTGAGACCGATGGGGACGAATCTCTTCAATCCCGCAATAAAAAAGTCTCCTTTCCTCCCCTCCTTCAACCTCCGGGATGAGTGCTCCCAAACCTTTTCCCAATGCCATTCTTTTAGTTGCCATCTTTCTTTCCGTCGGCCATGATCTCACTGGCCAGATTGAGATAACTTTCCGCTCCCTTCGAATGGATGTCGTATAAGAGGATAGGCTTCCCATGGCTGGGGGCCTCGCTCAGCCGGACATTTCTGGGGATGACGGTTTGAAATACCTTTTCTTTGAAATGGTTTCTGACCTCCTCGACCACCTGATGGGAGAGGTTATTTCGGATGTCGAACATGGTGAGGAGAATCCCTTCGATCTCCAGTCTCGGATTGAGGGACTGTTTGATCAGACGGATCGTCTTAATCAATTGTCCCAGACCTTCGAGGGCATAGTATTCGCACTGGAGAGGGATGATAACGGAATTCGCTGCCGTCAAAGAATTGATGGTCAGAAGCCCCAGGGAGGGAGGACAGTCGATAAAGATATAGTCATAATCCTCCTCGACCTCCTTGATCAGGTGGGTCAGTCTTCTCTCGCGATCCTTCTCCTGAATGAGTTCCACCTCTGCGCCGATCAGGTCGGTATTCGAGGTGACCAGATCGAGATGGGCAAGGGAAGTTTTCTGAATCGTCTCCCGGAGCCCCGAGCCTTTGAGCAGGGCTTGATAGATCGTCCCATTGAACTGCTCTTTGCTGAGACCGATTCCGCTTGTTGAGTTTCCCTGGGGATCAATGTCAATGAGCAGAACCCTCTTCTCTGCCACGGCAATGGAGGCGGAGAGATTGACCGCCGTGGTCGTTTTCCCCACCCCTCCTTTCTGGTTGGCAATGCAGATCACCCTGGCCATAAAAGGATCGCTTCGCTTGAGGAGCATTTCATTCAAGGAGCACTCCGTTTGAGGGTAGAGGCTCTTGCTTTCAGCCTCCTGCCTCAAGTTCTCCGAAAGAGAATGCTCCTCTAACCTTTATCAGTGATCTTTATAGCACAAAAGGGGGAATGAGGAAAAGGCCAAAGTTAAATCTTCTCAAAGAGGATAATCGACCTTTTAATCGAACTGAAAGGGAGGGAGAAGATGGCGGTCTTGATCCATCGATACAGGTTTCTTGTGGACAGGGGAAGTCGTTTCAGTTCCTCACCGGCGCTATCACCTTTCATCGCCAGAAGGATTCCCCCCTTCTTCAAGAAAGGAAAGCTGAGCAGGAGAAGGGTGTCGAGATCGGAGAATGCTCTTGCAATGATTGCATCAAATCGGCCTCCCAGCGCCTCAAGAATCTCCCTGTCCTGAATTCGACCGTGGATCGCCTTGATCCCTTTGAGCCCCAGCGTCCGAATGATATGGCTCTGGAAGTCGACCTTTTTACGAACAGAATCTATCAGAGTAACCTCCAGAGAGGGTTGGACCATTTTAAATGGAATTCCGGGAAAGCCTGCGCCTGAACCGATATCGAGAAGAGAAGAGATCTCAGGGAGATGAGGAACCACCGACAGGGAATCAAGGAAATGTTTCAGGACGATCCCTTTCTCCGACCGGATGGCCGTAAGGTTGATCTTCGTATTCCATTTGAGGAGTTCCCTGAGGTAGAGGTCAAAGGCCTCCATCATCCTTTCGTTTAGATCGATTCCAAATGCCTTCGCTCCTTCAATCAGAAGCCTTCTGTTTTCCGTCTCCATTGAAAAACATATATCATAGAAATGCTTCTTTGGCTATCCGTAGAGCTTTTCCCTTTTCAAAATATTTATTGCATTCTTTATCCAGGAGAAATAGAATTTCAGAAGTAAAAGGCCCATTTTGAAAGGAGTCCAGTTATGATCGTTCGAATGGTTTTAATCGTGTTGGTTGGCGTGCTGATTACACAACCTGCCTCCGCCCAACTCGACCGGTTATTTAAAGGTATTGGATTGGGGGGGCAAAAAGGATTGAGCGATGCAAAGATCGGTGAAGGGTTGAAGGAAGCCTTAAAAGTAGGTACAGAAAACACCGTCAGCTTTACCGGAAAAAACGATGGATTCTTTTTGAACCAGGCGATTAAGATCCTGATGCCTGAGAAACTCCGTACTGTCGAGAAAGGGCTGAGGGCAGTGGGCTATGGTCCACAGGTGGATGAGTTCGTCCTGAGCATGAACCGCGCTGCTGAAAGGGCGGCTCCTTTTGCCAAGAAGATCTTCTGGGATGCCGTTGGCGAGATGACCTTTGAAGATGTGAGAAAGATCTTCTCAGGACATGAGACAGCAGCCACCGACTATTTCAAGGGAAAGACTTCAGATAAGTTGACCGTGGTCTTCAAGCCCATTGTTGACAGAGCCATGAACGAGGTCGGCGTCACCCGTCAATATAAAGATCTGGTGGGACGATATGAGGCCATCCCCTTTGTCAAGAAGGAAACCTTCGACATCGATCAGTATGTTGTCACCAAGGCACTCGGCGGATTGTTTCATGTGCTCGGCGATGAGGAGAAGAAGATTCGCACCAATCCTGCAACGCGGACCACCGACTTGCTTAAAGAGGTGTTTGGAAAATAGAAAAAGGGGCGATCTGTTTTTGAATAAAACTTGATGAACTCGTAAAAAGTCTGAAAAGTGTCTTATCAGTCATTCCTGCGCAAGTCCCGCCCTTGGCGGGATATTTTCAAGCATTTAAAATTCTCTGGATTCCCGTTTTCACGGGAATGACGACTTTTTGGGATTCCATCATTTCTGAATAAAACTTGCCTTATTCGCCATTTTTGGGCGATGCCATATGAGGGGGAATAATTATGAAAAAATGGATCAAAATCGGAATCATTGTCCTCGGCATATTTCTCCTCCTGTTCATCGGACTCAATATTTTCATTAAAAGCTACCTTTCCAGTGAGAGGCTCAAGGCGATGATCCTTCCGAAGGCAGAGGCGTTGACAGGGAGGAAAGTCAACTTAGAGGATATCAGCGTCTCCCTCTTCAAAGGGGTGGTAGCCAGAGGATTGAGCGTCAAGGAGATGGACGGTCAGAAGGATTTCCTCAGGATGAAGGAGTTTGTCCTCGATTATCGCCTGCTACCACTTCTCAAGAAGGAGTTTGTAATCAGCAAGATCGAACTGATCTCTCCTTTTGTGACGATCGTGAAGGACCGGCAGGGAAAGTATAATTTCAGCAGCATCGCGGATCGTTTTTCCCAGAAAGCTCCTGAGACTTCTCAGCCCAAAAGTCAGGGCCTTCCTGTCTCTATCGTAACGGACCGGGTCTTTATTAAAGATCTGCAATTCAAATTTGTGGATGAAGAGAAGGCCCTACCCGATGTTTTAGCTGCCCTGGACATGGTCTTTATGGGCTCGGTCGGGCAGGACAGAACCCCACGGATGAAATCGGGCCAGATCTCGATCAAGGAGATAAAAGTTATTTTAAAGGGGGGTGAAATCAAAACTACAGGAAAGATTGACATGGATGAGCAGACCATCCGGGCCAATCTGAAGACGGCGTTCGGAAAGGACAGTCTTGATCTTACGGCAACGGTTAAAGATTATCTCAAGGCGCCTGAGATTACAGCCAATCTCTATTCAAAGGAATTAGATCTCGGGAAGTGGATGGGGCTTGGAGGTGAGGAGAAGGCCCCTAAAAAACCCCCCTCAAAAGAGCCGGTCCGGCCAAAAGAGAAGGCTCCCAGTCAGGCCGAAAGCAGGGCAGATATGAAACTAAAAGCCTCCGGAGCCATTAAGGTGGATGTGGCGAAATATCAGGGGTATATCATCAAAGGTCTGAACGTCACCTATCAATATGTGAATGGTGCCGTGAAAATAGAACCTCTGGGACTTCAGTTTTCAGGAGGAGATGTTTACAATACCGAAGGAAATTTGGGAGGGAAACTTCATTTTAACAGCGCCCGGATTCAAGAGACTTTGAAGGGAGATGCCGATCTGAAACTGGGCAAAGGGGTGATCAAAGGCTCGCCGATTTTCGAAAAGATCTCCTCCCTGACAGGCATCAAGGCACTTAAAGAGCCGGTTCTGGAGGAAGGTTCATTCCGTTTTGACTTCAAAGAAGAGAAAGTTTTTTTAGATGGTTTTATCCGTTCAGCGCTTTTCAGGCTTTCTCCAAAAGGATATATGGGTTTTGATCAAAAAATGGATATTCCTGTCGGGCTGAAGGTTGCGCCTGAACTGAGCAAAAGCCTCTCAAAAGAGGTTGCCAAGACTAAATTTATGACGGATGAAAAGGGTTGGACGGTTATTCCTTTAAAAATAAAAGGAACGACAGAGAAACCAGATGTCAACATCGATACGGAGAGATTGGTCAAGCAGATCGTTCCGGAGTTAACCAGAGACATAGAGAAAAGACTGTTTCAGAAAAAGAAGTCTTCGAAGTAAGCAAAACAAGGAAGGCGTTGTTTTCTATTTTTCTAACATGAGACCTGGAGCGAGAATGTGAAATAGAAAACAAAACGCCTAACATTCCCAACCGGCCAGATCGAACCCGAGAGGATTTTTATCATGGAACCAAAATCCCTGACCCCTGGGAAGAAGGAGAAATTGAAGGAAAGCCGAGTGGAATTCAGACTAAAATAGACAAAACCCTGGAAGGAGGCTCGGAAAAGATGAAAATGTTTAAGGAGTTCAAAGAATTCGCGATGCGAGGCAATGTCGTTGATATGGCAGTCGGAATCATCATCGGCGCTGCTTTTGGCACGATTGTGAATTCACTCGTACAGGACATGATCATGCCGCCCATCGGCCTGCTTCTTGGGAATGTTGATTTTTCAAACATCTTTGTTGTCCTCAAAGAAGGCAAAGTGGCCGGCCCCTATGCCTCCGTGGCTGCGGCGAAAGCCGCAGGAGCAGTCAGCATCAACTTTGGAGTGTTTGTCAATACCATCATCAGCTTTATCATCGTTGCTTTTTCCGTATTTCTTTTAGTCCGGACGGTCAATCAATTGAGGCGTCAGGAGGAAGTCCCTCCTCCTGTGCCAACGACCAAAGAGTGTATCTACTGCTTCAGTTCTATCCCCATCAAAGCAACCCGTTGCCCTCAGTGCACTTCTGAACTGAAGGGGGTTTGAATAAAAGAGATCGAAAGGGAGAACAACCATGCTTTCACGGATCATCCGTTTTCTAAACATTGGTATCTGGGAAATCCGGGTAAAAGAGTTGCATCCCATCTATGCTTTTTTCATGAAATCTCTGCGGATTCTCCTTTTGGGAATCCGGGGATTTTTCAGGGACCACTGTCAGAAAACAGCTTCGGTTTTGACCTATTATTCCCTGCTCAATGTCGTTCCGGTCGTGGCCGTAGCCTTCGCTATCTCAAAAGGATTCGGCCTTGAAAAGATGATTGAGAAACAGATTCTTCAAATGGCGGAAAAGGCGAATTGGCAGGCAGATATCACCAACCAGATTCTCGCATTTTCTCATAACCTTCTCGATCAGGCAAAGGGAGGAATCATCGCAGGCGTTGGCGTGGTTCTGCTTTTCTGGACGGTGATCTCCATCCTCGGGAAAATCGAAGAGTCGCTTAATGAGATATGGGAAGTCAAAAAATCGAGGACCATCGTAAGAAAATTCAGCGATTATATAGCCATCATGGTCTTCGCTCCGGTGCTTCTGATCATTGCCAGCAGTGCGACCGTCCTTGTAGCCAGTCAACTAAAGGTGATCCTTCAAAAAATCGCCTTCCTGGGCGTTTTCAGTTCGGTCATCTTTTTTCTGTTGAATCTATTACCCTATGTGTCCATCTGGGCCCTGTTAACCATGGTCTACCTGGTCATGCCCAATACTCGAATTCCTCTGAAAGCAGCCATTGTGGGAGGGATTTCTGCGGGGACGATCCTTCAGATCGTTCAATGGTTATATATTAAATTTCAGATCGGAGCTGCCAGTTACGGCGCCATTTATGGTAGTTTTGCGGCCCTACCTCTTTTCTTGGTAATGCTCCAGATGAGCTGGATGATCGTCCTTTTCGGAGCCGAAGTTTCGCATGCCAGCGAGTATTATGAAACCTTCGGATTTCAACCGGACTACTCCCGTGTCAGCATCGCTGCGAGGAAAAGATTCGCTCTTAAGATCTTTCACCTGTTAACTCAAAAATTTTCTCAAGGGGAGAAAGCATTGAGCGCCTCCCAGATTGCAAAGCAATTAGAAATTCCAGTTCCACTGGTGCGGCAATTCCTTTATGAATTAATGGAGGTTGGGCTGGTCGCTGAAACAGTGGGTACAGCGAAACATGAAGTGACCTTCCAACCCGGGCGGACGATTGAATACCTGACGGTGAAAGACGTTCTTGATGCCTATGAACGCCATGGCATCACCTATGATACCGTTCCTCAATCCGATCAGGAAGAAAATATCTCCAACTATTTACGAAATATCTCCGAAGTCGTCGAAAAAGCGCCCAGGAATGTCTTGATAAAAAATATAGGATGAGAGAGAACGATGAGCTTCTTAAGCCGGGCGTCATGTGTTTTGATTGTTTTATTGCTTTTTTCTTCAAGAACCGCCATCGCTCAAAACTCACTTGACAGGGAACTGCCCCGATCCATCCATGTTGGCGGGTTAGAACGAACTTATCAGTTGTATCCCCCATCTTCATATGATTCCTCCCGATCCTTGCCCCTTGTTATTCTCCTTCACGGAGGCGGTGGAACGGGCGAAGGCATGGAGAAACTCACCATGGGAGGGTTTAACCGTCTGGCGGACAGAGAAGGTTTTATCGTCGTCTATCCGGATGGCATTGAGAAACACTGGAACGATGGACGGGGCCTTCAGGCTTATCGCGCGCATCGAGAAAATATCGATGATGTCGGTTTGATCTCTGCCCTGATCGAACACTTCATCAGGACGCTGAATGTTGATCCGAATCGTATTTATGCGGCAGGCATTTCCAATGGAGGGCAGTTTTCACAGCGATTGGCCTGCGAACTCTCCGATCGAATTGCGGCGATTGGGGTGGTAGCTGCCCAGTTACCAGAACATCTTCCCTCCTCCTGTGCTCTGAAGAAGCCTGTTTCCGTATTGATGATGCCCGGGACAGAGGATCCGCTTGTGGCTTGGGAAGGAGGAGAGATCGGATTCAGAAGGGGCCGGAAATTCGGGAGGGTTCTATCTGTTCGTGAATCAATAGACTTCTGGGTGGAACAAAACCGGTGTCCTGGATCGCCGGTGGTCACCTATGGGCCGGATAGGGACCCAAAAGATGGCACCCGGGTCCGGCGGCAAGCCTATGGGCCTTGCGGCGAAGGGGCCGAAGTCGTTCTCTATGCCATTGAAGGGGGAGGACATACCTGGCCAGGCGGAGATCAATATCTGCCGGCGGGGATCATCGGAAGAACGAGCAGGGATATCGACGCCAATGAGGTGATATGGAATTTCTTCAAAAAACATACCCTGCGGTGAGGGTTTTACCTCCTCTCCCCGGAAAGAAGGACAATCTCTAAACTCTTCTGGAAAAGTTCGAGAAAATAGGATATAAAGAAAACCTCTACATGGGTGTGGGGGAATAAGCATTCAGAAGGAAGGATATCTCTTGAAAAAGATTGCCATTAAAGGGACAGGGTCTTATTCACCGGAGCGGGTTGTTCCGAATTCCTATTTTGAAAAGATGATCGATACGAGCGATGAATGGATTACGACCCGAACAGGGATAAAAGAACGGCGGATGATTGAGAAAGGCCAGGCCATGTCTGACCTGGCCACACTGGCTTCTGCTTCTGCCCTCCAAATGGCAGGCTTTTCCGCTGACCAGTTGGATCTGATCGTCATCGGAACCTCGACAGCGGACATGCTCAGCCCTTCCTGTGGCTGTATAGTCCAGCATCGGTTGGGTGCGAAGAAGGCGGTTGCCTTCGATGTGAATGCAGCCTGCCCCGGGTTCATCTATGGGTTGGCCATCGCCCAGAAATTCATGCAGGATGGTTCCTATGGCAAAGCCCTGGTGGTGGGTGGGGAGATTATCTCAAATCGGATCGATTACCAAGATCGCTCCACCTGCGTTCTTTTTGGTGACGGAGCGGGTGCGGTCGTCCTCGGACATTCAAATGGAAATGATGACGGAGAGATCCTTGGAATGGATATTGAGTCCGATGGTGACCTCTGGCGTCTGATCCATGTCCCCGGAGGAGGTTCACGAATTCCTGCTTCTCATGAGATGATTGATCAAGGGCTTCAGTATGTGAAGATGCAGGGCAACGAGACTTTCAAACATGCAGTCCGCACCCTGGTCGATTCATCCCGAAAGATCATAGCCCAACAGGGGATCACGAGCGATGAGATCGACTGGTTCATTCCCCACCAGGCTAATATTCGGATTATGGACGCTGTGGCGGAAAAGTTGGGAATTCCCACCGAAAAGGTGATCATCACTGTCCATAAGTATGGGAACACCTCAGCGGCTTCCATTCCCGTTGCCCTTGATGAAGCGGTTCGAAGCGGTCAGATCCGGAAAGGCGATCTTGTCCTGGTCAGTTCTTTTGGCGCGGGTTTGACCTGGGGAGCGGCTCTGTTCAGATATTGATCCTTTCCTTCCATTATTTTTTGACCTCCAGAATCCTTTCTGCTACAATGCCTCATGTTTTGATTTTCAAAGACGCTACCGTCCTCTGAAACGAATGAGGCCACTGGTCAAAAATGCTTTCCAGATTGGTCTGTGGTCAATCGGTTAAGGTTATGGTTACGAAGCCCGTTTCGGTTATCGGTTACGGTGACGTTTAAATAATTTGTGGACGATAGACGTAGCCTTCTATTAACGATACGAGCCTCGTTACCTTAACCGTCAGACTTAATCAAACTTATGGCCAAAAACAAAACTCAATTTGTCTGCCAGTCCTGCGGATATCAAGCTCCGAAATGGCTGGGAAGATGCCCAGGGTGCCAGGAATGGAATACTTTTGTGGAGGAACGGATCGTTGAGGATAAGGCGTCCGAACGAGACCTCCTCGGCTTTGAGGCTGAGGCTGTTCCAACCCCTGTCACCGAGATTGTTGCTGAAGAGAAAGGAAGATTTCAGATCGGCATCAGTGAATTCGATCGTGTCCTGGGAGGAGGGATTGTTTTCGGATCCGTGATCCTGGTCGGAGGCGACCCAGGAATTGGCAAGTCAACCCTTCTTCTTCAGGTGATGCACTGTCTGGCATCGAAGGGGAAAAAAGTTCTTTACATCTCCGGAGAGGAGTCGCTTCAGCAGTCAAAGATGAGGGCTGACCGATTGGGTGTTTCATCAGAACACCTCTTTGTGGTTTCCGAAACCTCCTTAGAAAAAATTCTCCAGGATATCCAGGCGCTCAGACCTTCGACCGTGGTGGTCGATTCGATTCAAACCATTTATTCCTCTGAACTTCCTTCGACACCTGGATCGATCACTCAAGTCAGGGAGGCATCCAGTCGCTTGCTCTATCTGGCAAAGCATCTCTCGATCCCCATCTTTCTCATCGGCCATGTGACGAAGGAGGGGTTTATTGCAGGACCAAAAGTTCTGGAGCACATGGTGGACACGGTTCTCTATATTGAAGGGGAGGCCAATCATGCTTTCCGGATTTTGAGGGCTGTAAAAAACCGTTTCGGTTCCACCAATGAGATCGGGGTTTTTGAGATGAAGGATTCAGGACTGGTGGAGGTGATCAGTCCTTCTGAGTTTTTTCTTTCCGGGAGGACCCAACCCGCTTCAGGTTCAGTGGTCATACCCAGTATTGAAGGCTCAAGGCCTATTCTCATCGAGCTTCAGGCCCTCGTCGTTCCAACAAACTTCGGCGTTCCCCGGAGAACAGCTCAGGGAGTGGATGCCAACCGGGTTTCGCTTCTCGTGGCGGTGATGGAAAAGAGGCTGGGGGTCCACCTTAACAATCAAGACATCTTTCTTAATATCGCTGGGGGAATAAAAGTGGAGGAACCCAGCGTTGATTTAGGTGTGATCGCTGCCATCTCGTCAAGTTTCCGAGACAAAGTGATTGATCCTGAAATGGCTGTTTTTGGAGAAGTGGGACTGGGGGGCGAGGTGAGGGGGGTGAGCCAACCGGAGGTGAGGGTGAAGGAAGCTGTGAGGTTAGGATTTAAACGAATCCTTCTGCCCAAACCGAATCAGGAGAAGGTAAAGGGGGTCAAAGGGATAGAATTGATCGGTGTGAAGACCGTTGGGGAAGCATTCGAAAGGCTTTTTTAAATTCGAAGCACGAAATCCGGGCGAAGCGTCCAGCAGGACCAACTCGAAATAATTTCAAATGACCAAATTTTAAAGGTTCTAAAAAACGGTTCTTTTAATTTGATGGTCTCGTAAAAAGTCGTCTCACCGGTGAAAACCGGTGTCCAGTGTTTTCCTAATTATCTGAAATTACTGGATTCCGGCTTTCGCCGGAATGACGATCTGTAGGGTTTTTCGACTTTTTACGAATTTGTCTTAATTTGACTTTTTAAAAACTCGAATTTGTTTCGAATTGGTCCGAGACGGACGCTTCGCCCGACATTCGGATTTCGAATTTATTCTTATGAAGGAGGTCTTATGAAGCGGTTAAACATCGGATCATTTCTAATCGTCTTTGTTTTTCTATCTCTCTCTCTTGTCCAGGCGCAGGAGAAGCCCGCCGGCTCAGAGGAGGTTTATGATTCCGCGATGGAACTTTTTCACAAGGGCAGATATCAGGAGGCCATCGAAGGGTTTTCAAAATTGATCCGGTCTTTTCCCGCCAGCAGATTAGTCCCTTATTCCCACTATATGATGGGACAGATCTTTCTAAAGATGGAAACGTATGAGGAGGCCATTCAGAAGTTCGAGTACTATCTTAAGACCTTTCCGGGAGGAGACCGCGCGAAAGAATCGGAACAGGGATTGAGTGTGGCGAGGGAGAAGGTCAGACCGAAGAAGGAGATCAGCGGGACGGCGGTGGAAGCGAAACCTGCTCCAGTGGAACCCAAAAGGGCAGAGACTCCGAGGGTCATCGAAGAACCCAAGAAAGAAGAAGCCCGGAAAGTGATTGAGGAACCCAAAAAAGTTGAGGTGGTAAAGGTAGCGGAGGAGACGAAGAAGGAAGAAGTAAAGGTTCCCATCAAGGAGGAAGTGAAGGCTCCTTCGGAGAAGCCTGTAACCGGGGTGGTTTCCGAGGCCAAAAAGGTGAAAAGACGGGTCTGCGCTCAGGTTTCGTATTTAGAAGGTAAGAACCTCGTTGAAGTGGAGAAGAGGATCAAGGAGTTGAAGGATGCGGGCGTGGACACGCTCATTTTCAGGGTCTTTCAGAATAAAGGGGACCGGATGTATAAGTTCGTTAAGGCCCGTCATGAAGAAGGGGTCTTTTTCAAGACCGAACACGCCCCGATCATCGACGATATTTTAGGAAAGATAGCAGAGATCGTCCACCGCCATGGGCTTGAGCTCTTTGCATGGATGACAACGCGTTATGCGACCTACGGTGTAGAGAAACATACCGGTTACCGATCCAGAATCTATAATTTCGAAACGAAGAAGATGGAGATCGGAAGGGGGTTTAACCTGTATCATCCCGATGTCCTGAAACGGCTCGAGGGGCTTTTTCGCGACCTCGGCCGTTATCCCATCGACGGAATCCTGTTTCAGGATGACCTGATCCTCCGGCACAACGAGGACTTCAGCGTCGAGGCTAACAAGGCCTTCTTGAAAGATTTCGGTTATTCTCCCCATCCGGATACCTTCTATATCGACCCTTATAAATCGGAGTTCGGAAAATATTATGTCAAGGGATATACCGACCAGTTCTGGACCTGGGCGAAGTGGAAGAACCGCTATTTGATGGATGTGGCCAAGAGGCTGGTTGCGGCGGCCAGGGAATCCAATCCGAAGTTGCAGTTTGCGGTCAATCTCTATTTTGAAGCCGTGCTGAACGATACCAACGGGGTTGCGTGGTTCTCACAGACCCTGGAGGAGGCACTGAATAAGGGATTCGACTACTATGCCGTCATGGCCTATCACCGCCAGGCGATGAAGGGCAGGGGGATCGAATTAAAAGAATCAATTGACCTGATGGCTGAAGTTTCACAAAAAGCGGTGAGGTCTGTAGGCGATTCTTCAAGGGTCATGATGAAAATATGGATCCTCGACTGGAAAAGCAATCAGGTGGTGGGTTATGAGCTTGCTCCGCAAAAAGAGATCGAAGAGATTCTTGGAAAGATTCTGGAACAGGGGGAGGTCAGTTTGGCCTTTGTCCCCTACACCCATCAATTTCCTCTCCATCAACTCAAAGGGAAGTGGAGTGTTTCTAAATAGTGTCTGTTTATAAATGTCTTTTTCCGTCATGTCGGACCTGCCTATGCCGAAGCGGCTTCGCGCAGGCAGGCTTGATCCGGCATCCAGACGTCGTCCCGACGAAAGTCGGGAACCACCTCAATGACTGGATTCCGGCTTTCGCCGGAATGACATTTTTAGAGGTTCCCAAAAAATTAACAGGTAATCGCACATCAGAGCAATTAAAAAGTGAGGGTGGATGGGATTTCTGATAGGTAAAATAAGTGAAAGAATTCAACGTCCGTATGAAAAAAGCGGCACCGTAAATGTAGGATAGGAAAGACATCTTTACCCCAGGTCAATTGACAAGCACGATTTTAGTTCTTCTCAAGTCTGAGCCAGACTTGAGCATCATAGGGCACTTTTCCTTGAGACATTTTCCCCTCGAAGAGGGGCACCTCCCGAAAACTTCCTACGGGGACTTTTTCAACCGTCACGCCTATGATTCTGTAACCGCCTTTTGCAAAAGGCCCTTCGATCTGTGCGATCCACTCCTTTCTAAAGAGCAGTTGAGACACGTATTTATTGATGTCCATTGCTGCGGGTTTTCCTCTCTTCGAATCCCATCCGCGGTCATGGTATGCGGTTGTTGCCAGATATTGCGACAACCATGGGTAGTCGATCAACCTGCCAATAAATAACGAGGAATAAGTCCCTTCGAGCCTCGGTGGATCCGTTTTTAAAAAGGCTTCCTCCAGTGCCAGCACCATTTCTTCCCTTGTAATATGACAGCCTTTATATTTGGGATGGTGAGCTCGCAACCGTAATGTTCGCCACTTATCGTTTGATTCAACGGTAAGAGAACATTCCTCCGCTTTCAATGAAACGATCACCATGTCTTGAGATGACGCCACGGTTCCGGACAGGGGAATCGTCAGGATTAAAGCAAGAATATATGGGGAAATCCTTTTTGACATTTGCTTTGCTCTAACGATGCGGAATTACTTTACCCTTCTATATCTCTCCACTTTACGCCCATTTTTAAAAGAAATTGTCAGCTTATCTTCTTGCATAGAAAGTTTTCCTATCACAATCTCTGAAGAAGATCCTGGGTGAGCGATCTCAAACCCTACATTCTCATTCTCGAAAGGAGTATATTTTCCACTTACAGCCATTCCTTGATTATCCACAGCTTTGAATGAGCCATCTTTCGAGAATTACAATGTTGCCGTCTTTCCAAATTCCCGCCACTTTCCGAGCACTCCAGGTGTATGCGCGCAGGATATCATCATCATAAATGGAACAATCACAAACAAGAAAAGGAGGATTGGTTTAAATTTTTCTTTTTTCATGGGATCCTTTCCAGTCGCCGTCAGGGTGATGGATACTCTGGACTCTGGACTCAGAACTCCAAACTAATCCTACGGTTTGAGCCAGGCGGGATCGGCCTTGTAATCTTCTGCCTGTTTGGGCAAGACCTTTTCGACCATGTTTTTGGCTTCGTCCCTCTCTTTTTCCAGAAACTTGAGCTTTTCTTCCAACTCTTTGATCTTAGACTTCAACTTCCGCTTGAAGCTGTCCGGTCTAAATCTTGCGTCCGCCAGTTCTTTCTCCTTCTGTTTCAAATCGTAATAGACGAGATCATAATCCTTCTGGGCATTTTGAAGTTTATCCTCCCATTCCTTCATCTTTGCCCTCCACCACTCCTCTCCTCTGCCCAGAAGATCCTTTTTTTGAGGTGTTGATTCGGCAGTGGGTGCAGTTGCCTCCGGCCTCGAAGGAGGTCTGGCAGGCGAAGGAGAAGGTTCTTCAGGAGGCTTCCGTTTCTGAATTTGATCCCGGTATTTCTCCGGGACAAGGGTGAAATCGTCAGCAAAGTGGACAGTTCCCTTCTCATCAACCCAACGATAGATCTCCTGGCCTATGGCGATTGATGATGACAATGTTAACGCAAGGTATAAAAACAAAATCGCTCTTTTCATAAATGGGTTCCGTGCTCTATTTCGGATTTCGGATTGCGGATTTCGGAATATTTTAATTCAATGGGAACCTCTAATAATTCCAGATTCGTCACTCCGGTGAAAACCGGAGTCCAGTAATATCAAGACCTTCTGGATTCCGGCTTTCGCCGGAATGACATTTTTAGAGGTAACCTAACGTCTTACTCCGCAATCCACATTCCGCATTCCGCATTGGATTCAATGGGCTTCTGCCCAGTTTTTGCCAGAGCTAATGGAGACCTTAAGAGGGATGGAGAGTTCCATGACCGTTTCCATCTCATCACGGATCATCGGAAGCGTGCTTTCCATCTCCCTTTCGGGGACCTCGAAGACCAGTTCGTCGTGGACCTGCATGATCATCTTCGCTGAGGGATAGTGTTCTTCCAATTGGTTCTGGATCCGGATCATCGCCACCTTGATCATGTCTGCCGCAGTCCCCTGCAAGGGCGTATTGATCGCCATCCTTTCAGCGGCCTGGCGAATGGCCACAGTGGGAGAGTTAATTTCTGGTAGATAGCGACGCCGATTGAGCAACGTGGTGACATAGCCCTTCTGTTTGGCTTCCTCTAAACTTTTTTGGATATAGGATTGAACCCCATTATATTTTTTAAAATATTCATCGATGTAGGCTTGGGCGACCCTGGGTTCTTTTTTGAGTTGCTGTGAGAGACCATAGCCGCTCATTCCGTAGATGATGCCGAAATTGATTACCTTGGCCTCCCTTCTCATGACCGGCGTCACCTTTTCCATGGGAACACCGAAGATCTCGGAAGCGGTACGGCTATGGATGTCTTCATCCCTGCGGAAGGCTTCGATCAGCACTTCATCTTGGGAAAGATGAGCCAGGATCCGCAATTCGATCTGGGAGTAATCTGCAGAGACGATGATAGATCCCTTCTCAGGGATGAAGGCCTGACGGATACGGTTTCCCTCATCCGTGCGGATGGGGATGTTCTGAAGGTTAGGGTCGCTTGAAGAGAGCCTTCCCGTCGCCGTGACCGTTTGGTTGTAAGAGGTATGGACGCGGCCTGTGTCCGGATGGAGCAATTTTGGCAGGGCATCGATGTAGGTCGATTTAAGTTTGGTAAGGTTCCGATACCCGAGTATCTCGAGAGGAAGGTCATGATGGAGGGAGAGTTTTTCCAGAACCTCGACATCGGTGGAATATCCTGTCTTCGTCTTTTTAATCGCGGGCAGTTTTAGTTTGTCAAAAAGGATCTTTCCCAGTTGCTGGGAGGAGTTGATATTGAAGACCTCACCGGCCAGCCCGTAGATCTGATCCGTCTTTCGGAGAAGCTCGCTTTCGATCTCTTTCGAAAAGTCTCTGAGGAGATCGACATCAATCTTCACGCCGTTCATCTCCATCTTTGCCAGAACAATGGCAAGAGGCATCTCAACCTGTTCGAAGAGTTCTTCAAATCCTCCCTCCCTCAGTTTCGGAAGGAGGAGATGGAAGAGCTGGAAGGTGACCTCCGCATCCTCACAACTATAATCCCTGGCCTTTTCAAGATCGACCTGATCAAAGGTCATCCCCTTTCCTCCGGTCACCTTCTTGTAATCAGTCACTTCCCGGTCCAGATATTCACGGCTGATCTCACCGAGGTTGTGATTGTGTTTCGTGGGATTGAGAAGGTAGGAGGCGATCATCGTGTCGCAGAGAATCCCTCGCATGGCGATGCCATGGTGTTTCAGGACAATCCAGTCATATTTGATATTCTGCCCCACTTTCTTCACCTCTTCATCCTCGAGGAGCGGTCTTAATTCTTTTAGCACCCAAGGGAGAGGGAGTTGCTCAGCGTTCCAATGGCCGAGGGGAATATAAAACGCCTGATGGGGCTTATGGGAGAGACTGATTCCAACGGGTTTAGCCCACATCGGATAGAGCGAAGTGGTCTCGATATCAACGGCAAAGCTCTTTGATTCCTTCAGGTCTTGTAAGAGTGAAACGAATCCTTCCTGACCCGTGACCAGACGATAATCCCGGTCTGCCTTTCCTTCCGAGGTCTCTGCGGGGAGTTCCCTGAGAAGTTTATTGAACTCCAATTCCTTAAAAAGACTTCTGAGACTTTCCGGATCCGGAGAAGAGAGAACGAAATTCTCTTTCTGGTAGGCAATGGGAACGTCGGTTCGGATAGTGGCTAACTTGCGGCTGATCCGCGCCAGTTCCCCATGAATTTCCAATCTCCCCTTCAATTTTTTCTGAGGGACCTGGTCTAAATGATCGAGGAGGTGATCGATCGATCCAAATCTTTTAATCAATTCGGTCGCCGTCTTCTCACCGATTCCTGGAACACCCGGAATGTTGTCAATGGCATCTCCAGACAGACCCATCACCTCCACCACCTGTTCAGGCGGGACCCCGAAGCGCTGCCTCACCTCGTCCGTGCCGATCTTCTTCTCCTTCATCGTGTCATAGACCTGGATTTGATCGCTCACGAGCTGGAGAATATCCTTGTCTCCGGTGATGATTACCACATCGACTTCCGATTCCAAACCTTTTGCTACGGTTCCGATGAGATCATCTGCCTCGTATCCATCCATCTCCAATGTGGCAATTCGATACCCTTCGATGATCCTTTTGATATAGGGAATCTGTGGGATGAGGCCTTCCGGCATGGTGGGCCGGTTGGCTTTATATTCTTTGTAGACCTCGCTCCGGAAGGTGGGGGCTTTCGAATCGAAGACCACGGCCAGATAGTCGGGCCGATGATCTTTAAGCACCTTGAGGAGCATCTGGGTGAAGCCGTAGATGGCATTCGTCGGGAAACCTTTTGAGTTGGAGAGGTGCCGGATGGCATAGAAGGCCCGGTAGATGTAAGAAGAACCGTCAATCAGAAAGAGTCGGGGGCGATTGGACATAAACATGAAAGCCTAACTTAAAGGTTATTAGAATATCAGGAGATCAGGCTGTGGATATCAGGATATCAGGGTATCAGGAAAAACTATTTTTTGATTCTCCCTGGTCACCGGATGTTCTGATGTCCTGCACCCTGGTGGCCTGGTCTCCTGATTCCCTTTCGTGCGTTGATATCCGGATTTTGGATTTTTCAATGCCTGCCAAATTGATTACACCAAATTAAGAAATCAGGGATTACTCGTATGAACCTGGTTTCCGCCTGAATATTTAGCCACGTACATGGCATTGTCTGCCGATTTAACAAACCCTTCCAGGTCGGAGTCTTCATCAAACTCCGCCAGACCGATGCTCACCGTGATCTTTTCAAATTCGGACCCTTCAATCATCGAACGGATACGTTCGGCAATGTGAAGGGCCTGGTCGCGGGTGGCGCCGATGAGGAGGGCGGCGAATTCATCCCCTCCGTAACGATAACCGGTGTCGACATTGTTGCGGATGGAGTGGTTTACAATCTCACCGATCTTCTTCAACACCCGGTCTCCCTCAATGTGTCCATAGAGGTCATTGTACCTTTTGAAATGATCGATGTCGAACATCAGGAGGGAGAGAGAAGTCTTCTGTCGTTCTCTCCGGATCATTTCGGATTCAAGCATTTTGAAGAAATGGCGGTGATTGTAAAGACCGGTCAGATCATCGGTAATGGAGAGCCGGCGCACCTCCTCCTCCAGTTTTTCCTTCTCTTTCAGGATAAGGTATTTTTCAAGCGTCTGGTTGACGATATGGACCAGATGCTCATTCTCAAAGGGCTTCTTGATGAAGTTCGATGCGCCTTCCTTGAGGGCCTGGATGGTGTTGTCCAGCGTGGCATAGGCGGTCAGCATGATAACGCATTGGATGGGATTGAGCTCCTTTACCCTTTTCAATGCCTCGGTCCCATCGATACCGGGAAGGTTAATGTCCATCAATATAACCTCCGGTTTCTCTTTCTCAGCCTTCTTTACCCCTTCTTCGCCGGTCGATGCCGTGATGACTTCATATCCTTCGTAGCTAAGGAGTTTTTGTATGATCTCCCGTGTATCCGGAACATCGTCGACGATCAATACTTTACCTTTGTAATCTTTCCGAACGGACCGATCTTCCATTTTCTTTCTCCTTGAAAGCAGGGAGGGTGAAATAGAAAGCAGAGCCTTTCCCTGGCCAAGACTCCACCCAGATTCTTCCTCCATGTTCTTCGATTACCCGTTTGGCAATGGAAAGACCCAAGCCGGTGCCACCGTATTTTCCCCCTTCGACCTGGTAGAATTCCTCGAAGATCTTCTGGAGTTTATCCTCCGGGATGCCTATCCCGGTATCCCGGATTTCGTGAAAGGTATCGTCACCCTTTTGATTGGCGATGATCGAAACCTTTCCCCCCTCCGGAGTAAATTTGAAGGCGTTGGAAAGGAGATTGACAAAGATGTCGTGAAGCCGGTTTCGGTCGGCATACACAAGGAGACCTTCAGGAATATCGACCCGGATGGTGAGGTTTTTATCTACGGGTGCCACCTCATGGATATATCCTCCAACCGCTTCGCAGAGGAGGATCGGCTCTGGATCAATGAGAAGGCGACCTGATTTGATCCGGGCGAGGTCCAACATATCATCCATGGTGTCCTGTATCCGGTTAGTGTTTCTCTGGATCGTGAAAAGATGGGACCTCAAATCATCAGACACATTCCTTGCTTTCTCGGAAAGGATGAAATCAATATTGGCTTTAATGGCGGTAAGCGGGGTTTTCAGTTCGTGGGAGGCGATCCCGATGAATTTCATTCGAGCCTGATCTGCCTCCTTCAACTCGATGTTGACCCTCTCCAATTCCATTTTGGCAGACTGAAGGTTTTCAAGCATTTCCAGCGTCACCGTCCTGGCATTGTTAAGCTCGGCAATGTTTTCCTCCATCTGACGGGTTCGTTCCTCCACTTTTTTCTCCAGGCCATTCCTGGAGTCCTTCAGCTGGAGGGTCATCTGATTGAAGGCTCTGGCCAGGTCTCCGATCTCATCTCTGGAGCGAATTTGAACAGTCTGCGACAGGTTACCCCCTGCGATCTTCTCCGTGGCTGAAGACAGCTTTTCGATGGGTTTCAGAAGAATCCGAGTAAAGATGAGAGTGAGCAAAAATCCAATTCCAATGACCCCCATGGCGACGAAAAAGATATCCTTCTTCAACTCGAACATTCGTTTTTTCATCTGGCCAAAAGAGAGGCCGAGATGGAGGGTTCCGAGGCTCTGACCATCTCTGGATTGGATGAGATGAGTGATGAGATGGGCGTTTCGGGGATCGATGGAATTTTGAATGGCATGGGCCATCCATTCGCCATGACTGTTTATAACGGTAAAGAAGATGACATCTTTTTCCATCACCATCCTTTCGGCGATTCCCTGCAAGACAGGGCGATTGGTCAGTCCGGTTCCCTGTTCGAGGAGAGGGCTGATGGAATGATTGGAAAGAAAATTGTTGATGATGGATTCCCCGTAAGCATCTAATTGGCTTTGAAGTTGGGAAGCCTCTCTTCCAAGGAAGAACCATCCGAAGGCGCCGGAGGTGATAACGACCAGACAGATCATGGCCAGGAGAAATTTTATGGTCAGACTGATTCGGAAACGAAAAAAAGTTTTAAGAAATGATTTCATATCCAATCACAATTGTCCTGAGCGAATCATTCAAGCCGGCTCATAGATGCAGTAAGGTTCCTCTGCCATATAGTCTCCGGAGATTTCGTAGGCCCGGGCCCGGCAGCCTCCGCAGACCTTTCTAAATTCACAGGGGCCGCATTTGCCTCCATAACCGTCGAAATTTCGAAGATTCTGGAAGATGGGGGACTTCTCCCAGATCTCCGGGAAGGGTTTTCCCCTGACATTTCCGCAGTCCAATTCGAGATAGCCACAGGGTTGAACCTGACCCATATGGGAGATAAAGCAGAAGGAGATGCCCCCGAGGCAACCACGGGTCATGGCATCGAGCCCATGTGTTTGAGGAGTGATCTTCTTTCCCTCTTTTTTCGCCTGCTGACGGAGGATGCGGTAGTAATGGGGGGCGCAGGTGGCCTTGAGCTGGAGGTCCACCTGATCGTTCTGTTCGTAAAACCAGTGGAGCGTCTTTTCATAATCGAGCGCGGAGATCTCCTGATCCTGAAGTTCCTTTCCCCTTCCCGTGGGAACGAGCAGAAAGATATGATGGGCCACGGCGCCGAGGGCGATTGCAAGGTTGAGCATCTTTTCGATCAGATGAAGATTATCCCGGGTAATCGTCGTATTGATCTGAAAAGGAAGGTCGTGTCTTTTTGCGATCTCAATGCCCCGGAGCGCTCCTTCAAAGGCTCCCTCAACCCTGCGAAAGGCGTCGTGCGTCTCCTTATCAGGGCCATCCAGGCTGACGCTGATCCTCTGGATTCCGGAGTCCTTCATTGCTTTCACATTCTCTTCGGTGTTCAGGGTGCCGTTGGTGGCCATCACCATCCGGAACCCTTTCTTCGTTCCATATTGAGCCAGTTCAAAGATATCGGCCCGCATCAGAGGTTCTCCGCCGGTGAGGATGATGACGGGTTTGGCGATCGTGGCGATCTCATCCATGACGCGGAAACATTCCTCTGTGGCCAGTTCGCCGGGGTAAGGACCCCGCTCCGAAGAGGCGCGGCAGTGGACACAGGCAAGATTACAGCTCCGGATCAACTCCCATGCCACCATCCGCAATTGAAAGTTCGGAGTTCGGAGTTCGGAGTTCGGAGTTTTTAATTTTTGATTCTTAACTTTCAAGGAATCATTCATGATTCATAACTCGTAACTTGTAACTCATAACTCTAAACTAATTTTCTTGCTGCTTCCTTAGCAAAGTAGGTCAAGATCAGATCGGCTCCTGCTCTTTTGATGGCGATCAGGGATTCCATCATTACCTGATCCCCATCTATCCAGCCCAGTTTCGAGGCGGCCTTGACCATGGCAAATTCGCCGCTCACGTTGTAAGCAGCCACCGGGATGTTAAAAGTTTGCTTAACCCTATAGATAATATCCAGATAGGGGAGGGCGGGTTTGACCATGACGATATCTGCTCCTTCCTCAATGTCGAGTTCAACCTCTCTCAGGGCTTCATCTCCATTGGCGGGGTCCATCTGATAGGATTTTCGATCGCCGAACTGGGGTTTTGATTCTGCGGCCACACGAAAGGGTCCATAAAAACCGGAAGCATATTTTGCCGCATAGGAGAGAACGGGAGTCTCTTCAAATTGATTCTCATCAAGGATCTTTCGAATGGCCCCCACCCTTCCATCCATCATATCCGAAGGGGCAACGATGTCCGCGCCCGCCTCAGCATGGGAGAGGGCCTGCTGGCTGAGAAGTTCGAGCGTTTCATCATTTAAGATTTTTCCCTCCCTGACCATACCGCAATGGCCGTGACTGGTATATTCGCAGAGACAGACATCGGTGATGACGAGAATCCCGTCCACTCTCTCTTTGATCCGCCTCACTGCCCTCTGGATGATTCCATCCTTCGAGTAGGCTTCCGAACCCTGTTCATCTTTTCTTTCGGGGATGCCAAAGAGGATCACACCAAGAATTCCTAAACCCCTGGCTTCTTTCACCTCTTTGATCAGAAGGTCGATGGAGAGCTGAAAATGGCCGGGCATGGATGAGATCGGTTTTTTCACCCCTTTGCCGGGACGGACAAAGAGAGGAAGGACAAAGTCATCCGGCCTTAAGTGGGTCTCCCGTATCATCTCCCGGAGCAATCCATCCTTTCGCAATCTTCTCGGCCTGTATTGTGGAAACCGCATTTGCCCTCCTTTTTCAATCTCGATGGCGGATTGAAATTGCATTAAAAATGAATGGTTACAACTATTTTTACTACATTTTATGGCAAAAGTCTACAAAAGGAATTTTTGACTTTTCGGGGGTTAACTGATAAATTGGGTCCTATATTAACTTCTTCCTAAATTGAGCGATTCACCCTATCTCACAAGGGAGGCCGAGATGCCTCAAACCCTTTTAGAATGCGATACATTGAAAGAAAGGGCAATTGGCCATAATGATTCACCAAACAGGTGATGATTGAACAGGCCGCTTGGTTAATTCAACCTATTAAAGGTAATCGCTCTAAAAGGCTTTTCGGCCTCCCCGCCTCCCTTGTGAGGGGTGGAAAAATCGCTCAATTTAGGTTCTTATTAAAAAAAGGAGGTGGACCCATGAAATCATTTCGCTGGCTACCAATCATTTTGATTCTCTTTTTCTTGTTCGGTTGCGCAAAGGGAGGAACCTATCTCGTTCGCGTTCAATATCAACCCGTCAAAGAA
>VGSS01000022.1 GCA_016874935.1 Deltaproteobacteria bacterium
TGCATCCAATTTGTGGATATATAATTTAGAACCAAATCTTTTTTTAATTTCAGGCACGCCTCCAATGTGATCGATATGGCAATGGGTCAAAATGATCTTGCTAAGGTTATTAGGATCTAATCCCAATTTCTTAATATTACCAATTATCTTCTCCACGCTCCAGCCTGCTCCTGAATCGATCAGGATCAATTCACCTAAATTGATTAGATAAACGCATCCATCCCGGCTATCCGTAATATCAGGCCCTCCTACAATAAAAATATTTTTGCCAATCTCATAGGGTTTCATTAAATTTCCTCTCTTTTTATCTTCTCTTTCAGCCTCCTGAAACCTGATAGCGTAAACCCGTCCCACTGGCAGGGGAAGATGGAGTTGTTTTGGAATAACGGCTCTCCTTCAATATCGAATTGAGAGAACTTCTTCGCCTTTTCAAAAAGAGGGGTTTGAGGGATGGGAGAATATTCCACCAGGATTGGTTTTGCGCCAGCCTCTCTCACAACGGCGATGCTTTCTTCAACCTCCCCTACCCTCTGGCCTGGCAATCCTGCGATGATATAAACTCCCAGTTCATCACGCGAGTACCCTGCCCTTTTTAAATGTTTGATCGTCTGTTGGAACGCAAGATTATCCACCTTTCCTCCTGTTTCGATTTGAGCTTCTTCATTCGATGTTTCAAAACCAAGCCGGATCGTTTTAAATCGGCCCAGAGAGAGAAGCGTGGCGACCTCATCATCGATCTCGCTGATACGGAGGGCATTGGGAGTGTGAAAGTTACATCGAATGGACCGCGTGATCACTTCTTTTATCATCGGAACGAAATGTCTGGATGGATCAACCAGAAGTGCATCATCATAAAAGGCAATATTATTAATTTTAAAATGGGTTGTCCAATATTCAATTTCATCTACCACCTTGAAGGGGTCTCTTCTTAAAAACCCTTTTGATAGAATGGGTGAGGCGCAGTATGTACACCGAAAAGGACAACCCCGTGATGTGGCGATACAGACATAATCGAGTTGAGAATAAAGGTCAAATGCGGGCAACGGCAGGTTATCGATTCTGAATCCTGAATTCTGACTTCTAACTTCTGAATGGGTCAATTCTGAAATCAGTTTGACTGCTTCCCATTCATTTCCGGTTTTAAACACAAGGTCTGCCCCGGAGTTCTTTTGCGCGTGCTCATAACAGAGAGTGGCGTAAATTCCTCCTAATACAACAGGGGTTTCTTTAAACAATTTTTTAGTAATTTCAATAAGTTTAAAGACGCCAGGGTACCAGTAGGTCATCCCGGAGGTGATCCCGATGAGGTCTGGTTTTTCTTCAATCATTGAAAACCTTTTCAACAGCATTTCTTCGGGAATTCCATACTGACAGTAGTTTCTTGGGATGGACTTTAGAGAGGATGGTTTCTCGATCTTTGTCTTAAAAAAGTTTCCATCCCCGTATTTTTTTGTCTTGTTATAGAGATCGAGGCAGTCGATCAAAGTAACCTGAAAACCACTCTCTCTCAAAACGCTGGCAATATAAAGAAGACCAAGAGGTCGAATCCAGAAATTGTAAGCGGCAAAATCAATGATCCAGGGGTTGATGAGGAGGATATGCGGAGAGTGTTTTTCGGCAACCATTATCTTTTATTAATCTTACTGATACACATATGGGGTCAGACTTAAAGATTGAGTTAGTCTTTCCTTAACGCATTGATCACTATATCTACTTCTTTTCGAACGTCCTCACCCCTCCTGAGATATCCCGTTACCGATGCAGGGTCTTTCTGCAAATACGTCGCGATTTCTCGTCCCGTATAGCCATATTCCTTGGCTATGATACTGAAGAGCCTTCGAGCAGTCAAAGTTCCCTTGCCCTTTCCCCATGATTGCATTTCCTCAAGCGATACGCTATATTGCCGCTCAAGTGCCTGGATAATCTGGGGTAAGGTATATTCCTTCTTTCGGCGCCCTTTCTTAATATCTCCTCCGTATCTTTCAACAACTTCTTCGACAAACTGTTCATCTCCCAAGAGCCTTTGGTCGATGGTGGAGTAGATGTCTTCTTTCTTGACCGCCGCCCCGTCGTTCATCAACGCTTTGTAGTGCTTCCGTGATCTGCTTTTGTCCTCGGAAAAGATCCGAAGAACCTGGTCCGTGTTGATGAGGCCCAATGTATCTGTTTGGCTAAGATATGACCGGTAGCTACTCCACGGATGTTGGTTGAGGTTTTCAGCGATCTTCGCACGCAAAGGATTATGGTGGATATATTGGAGGAGGGTTAGGAGATATCGGTCGCGGTCGCAAATAATGGCTTTGTACCTGCCCTGGAAGAGGTGCCCCACAGTTTTGTACCTGCGGTTATAGTACATGGTGTAACGTTGGTTGACGCCCTGGAGAATTTTGGAGAGCCGGGTGTCTTGTGTTTCAATCAGGAGATGAACGTGGTTGGGCATGAGTACGTAAGCATATAGATGAAAATGGTATCGTTGCTTGTAGGAGGTAAGTATGTCGAGGAACTTCCGATAGTCGGGGGAATCTTTGAATATCTTCTGTTTTTGGTTACCCCGTGTGATGACGTGATAAAAGGCGCCTTCGTATTCAATTCGAGGTTTCCGTGCCATGGAATAAGGATAGCAAATATCCTCAAAGGTGTCAATAAGTCAATCTTTAAGTCTGACCCCTTTGTCTTACCTTTGTCTTATGCCCCTTTGTCTTATGTTTCACGTGAAACATTACTTGCCGATGCAGAATTGGTCGAAGATGCGATTAAGAACCTCTTCGTTGGTGGTCTCTCCTACCATCTCTCTTAGGCTATCAAGCGCGGAGCGGATTTCAAAGGCGATGAATTCAAGCGAGGTTCCCTCTTCCAGGCCCTTTACGGCATTAAAAAGGCCCTCCTTGATCTGTGTAAGTGCGGTTTTGTGACGGATATTGGCCACGATCAAGTGTTCTGGAGAGACCCTTATGTTCCTATGGATCAGGGAGGAATAAATGGCCTCTTTCAAGTTTTCGACCCCCTCATTCTTAATGGCAGAAATCGAGACCAGAGGGTCCTTTGCAAACCTTTTCTTAATCTCCTCTAAAGAAACTTTCGGGGGAAGGTCTTTTTTATTAACGATTACTATCTTCTTCTTCTCTTTGATCTCAAGAATGATCTCCAGATCATCCCCATCGAGTTCCCTGCTTCCGTCAAGGATTAAAAGAATGAGGTCGGCATCAGCCAACCGTTCCTTCGCCCTCTTCACTCCTTCCTGCTCTATGAAATCCTTAGCCTTTCTCAATCCAGCCGTATCCATCAGGCGGACAGGAACGCCATGGATATTCAACACTTCCTCGATGACATCCCGCGTCGTCCCGGGAATCGGGGTGACGATGGCCCTTTCCTGCTTCAATAAGACATTGAGAAGGCTTGATTTCCCCACGTTTGTCTTCCCAATAATGGCGCAGGAGATCCCTTCCCGAAACACCCTTCCCTCTTCATGCGTGGAAACCCATTCTTCTAATTTTTGAACACTATCCATGAGGTCCTGTTTCATCTGGGACTGAGGTATTGCTTCAATCTCCTCCTCCGGAAAATCGATATGAGCCTCGATCAGAGAGAGATGGTTGATTAGCCTTTCTTTGAGAGAAACCATCTCTTTATTTAGCCAGCCTCTCAGTTGCTGATTCGCAATATCGATGCCTTCTTTGGTCCTGGCTTTGATCAGGTCAATGACAGCCTCTGCCTGAGTGAGATCGATACGCCCATTGAGAAAGGCCCTCTTTGTAAACTCACCCGGTTGAGCCATCCTGGCCCCTTTCGCCAGCGCTAATTCCAATACCTTCTGGAGAACAAGGTACCCTCCATGACATTGAATTTCCACGATATCTTCCCTGGTATAGGTCTTTGGAGACCTCATCAGGACGAGAAGAACCTCATCAACAGAATGGCCATTGCTTGGGTCGATGATTTCTCCGTGATGGAAGCGGTGGGATATAAAGAGGGATTGATTTTTTTTCGGCTTAAACAACCTTCTGGCAATAGGTTCGGCCATTGGTCCGCTCAAGCGGACGATACCAATGCCGCTCTCCCCGAAAGGGGTTGAAATGGCTGCTATCGTCTCCTCTGTCCCGTGAAAGGTATTTTTAGAAAAATTTGTGGTAATCTTGTTCAAGGGGTCTGACTCTTGGAAATGATCCTGATTCTCTTCATCTCCCCTTCCCCAAGGCTTTCCGTTTCCAGGGCGGGGTCTTCTTTTAGAGCCAAGTGAATGATTCTACGGTCGTGGGAATTGAAGGGGCCGATCGTAAGAGCCTTTTCAGCCCTTTTTACCCTTTCTCCCAGGCGAGCAGCCATCTTCGTCAATGAATCGGCCCTTTTCGCTTTATAGCCATTCACATCGATATAGACCCTTGCTCCTTCCTTCAACTGTTTATTCACCATCCGGTTGAAAAGAAACTGAAGAGATTCAAGTGTACGGCCATGTTTTCCAATCAGGATTCCTTCCTTATCACCCATGATATCAAGAAAGAGGTCTTCCCCTCTTAAGGTGGCCTCCACCTCCGTCTTCGTTCCCATGCCTTCCAGCAGTCCCATCATCAGTCGTCTAACCGTTTCGAATACTTCTTCTTTCAAAAGGCCAACCTCATCACATCTTGTTCATATAATATTGATGCGCAATCGATAAGACATTGGTGACCATCCAGTATAGGACCAGGCCGGAGGGGAAATTGAGGAAGAGAAAGGTGAACATAATCGGCATCAGCATAAAAAGCCTTGCCTGGGCCGGATCTACGGCCGTGGGTGTCATTTTCTGCTGAAGGACCATAGTGGCGCCCATAATAATGGGGGTGATATAGATGGGGTCTTTTGCAGAGAGGTCCATGATCCAGAGGATGAAAGGGGCATGTCTCATCTCAATCGAATTCTGGAGGGCATTATAGAGCGCGATGAATACCGGTATCTGAACCAACATGGGCAGGCACCCGCTCATCGGGTTTATCTTCCTCCTCTTGTAAAGGAGCATAATCTCCTGCTGAACCCTTGCTTTATCATTCTTGAACTGCTCCTTGAGCCGATTCATCTCCGGCTGGACTTTCTGCATCTCTTTCATCGACTTCATGCTAATCTGGGTTAATGGGAGAAAAATGATTTTTATTAAAATGCTGAGGATGATGATGTCGATCCCGAAATTTTTCGTGATGTTGTTGGTCAGTTTGAGGAACCATAGAAGGGGTTTGGCAACGACCGTAAAGAAGCCGAAGTCGATCAAATTCTCCGCTCCAACGCCCAGCTCTTTCAGTGAATCTATCACCTTGGGCCCAAGATAGATCCGGTAGGTCGTCCGGACGGCCCCCCTTGGTGGAACGGAGACATTAGGGGTGGCCAATTGAGCTCTTAAGATATTCTTATCATTCCCTTTTACGCTGAGGAAGATATTCTTTTCCGAAGATGGCGGGACCAGAAGGGCTGTGAAATATTCTCCCTCAAAGGCATACCATCCGATCGCTCCCTGATCCGATGATTCGAAGGGTTCCAATTTCCTCTTTGGTGATCCACAGCCAGGCGTGCACCCCGCTGCGCCTACGCCTCCGAGATCCTTTCTTTCAACCTTCTGATCTTTCATAAAGGCATATTTCAAACCGAAATCCTTATTTTCATGATCGGCAAACTTCTCGAGCTCAACCTTTCCGGTCCATTCAAGTCCCACTTGGGTTGTGATCTCGTTTGAGGTAGTGTTTTGGACTTCCACTTCAATATCGATGACATTATTTTCCGAAGAAAATTTATATTTCTTTAATAATTTCAACCTATTACCTAAGCTCTTTAAAAAAACAATCTCTCCCTTTTCTCCATCTTTCAAGACCTGAAGTTTTTCCTTGTCGACCTCCCATCCCCCACTGTCAGGGGAGGGCTGAAAAGTCAGTCCCAGGGGTAGTCCTTCTTCCTCCCTTGTATTCACAAGATCAAGTGGCCCTGGCTTCCTCGGCTCCTCTGTTTTGCCGCCGAAGAGGTTTTTGAAGAACCTTGTTAGCTGTATGGTGAGAGAGGATTCTTCTACTCTGTCCTCATATTGTTTAAGCTTAAAATGCTTTAACCTCGCGTCTTCATTGGTAAATATGGCCACGTAGTTCTTCGTTTCAACGGTGGTCTCTTTCTTAATAACGACTTTGGGGCTGGAGATAGGCTGTTCTTCCTTTAAGGGTTTTACCTCCCTCTTCTCTGCAGGGGCAACTTCCTCCTTTTTGACCTCTTTTCCTGATTGGTCGGCAGGGGGTTGGGGAAAGAACTTTGACTGAATGGTCCCCCAGAAGAAAATAACTAAAAATGTCAATGCGATCGCTAATAAAGCTCTTTTATCCATCATCTGTTCTTCTGATCTTCCTTCCTATGGATTTTTATTGATACATTCGACTGAGCCAAGTCCCGTTTTTTAAACCGGGTAAAGACTCTGCTCAGTATCAACCCTGAACATCCCTGTGCTTCAAGACCGGGGGGTCGAACGGGTTGATTTCAGAAACGGGATCGTAACCGCCGGGATTGAAAGGATGGCATCTGATCAGCCTCTTAAAGGAAAGCCGGATACCTTCTGCTATTCCGAAACGCTCGATTGACTCTATGGCATAAGAGGAACAGGAAGGGTGAAAACGACAGCAGGGGCCCAATGTGAGGGAGAAGGTGTGTTGATAGATATGGATCAGGGTCAATAACGCTCCCCTTAGAATTCTATGAATGATTTTCTCCTTCATAACAAAACCCTTCTTAATTCTTCCTCGGCCTCCCCATAACGTTCGGGAAGGCTGCCTTTCTTTACCAGGATGATCATATCAAACGACCCTTTGATCTGTTGCTTGTTCAAGCGAAAAAATTCCCGGAGATAACGCTTCATTCTATTTCGGTGGGTTGCCGGACCGATCTCCTTCTTTACGACGATGCCCAATCTATGAAACTCTCTCTCATTTTTCTGGAGAAAGAGGATGTAATGCTTTGAGGTGAGCCTCCTTCCTGACTTCATCACCCTTCTAAAGTCCTGGGGAAGGGCGATCCTCTCCTTTTTAGTGAACCTGAACGACCCTTTCACTAAACGGTCAGCCTTTTCCTCCCCTTGGCCCTCCTTCGCTTCAGGACATTGCGGCCGCTTCGGGTGGACATCCTCTCCAGAAAGCCATGGGTTCTCTTTCGTCTGATATTGCTCGGCTGGTATGTTCTCTTCATCGAATCCCTCTTTGTTAAAGTGTCTTGTTTTTTGAAATGATTAAACTTTTTGAATAAACCATATTTCTTCTCAATTGTCAAGACCGACTCGAAATTCTGTTTGACAGATGAGCCTCACTTATATTAAGTTTTTCAATAAAATGCGTTGATTATTTCTGAGGCAACCATGAACGAATATCAGATAGCCATCCCCGTCAATATCGAAGACGAGATGAAGAAGTCCTATATGGACTATGCGATGAGCGTCATCATCGGCCGGGCCCTTCCGGATGTCCGGGACGGTCTCAAGCCCGTCCACCGGCGCATCCTCTACTCGATGAACGATTTGAATAACGACTGGGACAAACCCTACAAGAAGTCGGCCCGGATTGTCGGCGATGTGATCGGAAAATATCATCCCCACGGAGATATGGCTGTCTATGACTCCATCGTCCGGATGGCGCAGGACTTCTCGCTCCGTTATACGCTGATCGATGGGCAGGGAAACTTCGGCTCGGTTGACGGCGACCCTCCGGCAGCCATGCGGTATACCGAAATCCGAATGGCCAAACTGGCGGGTGAACTGTTGGCTGATATCGACAAGGAGACCGTCGATTTTGTTCCGAACTACGATGAATCCCTGTTCGAACCCTCTGTTCTTCCTTCCAAATTTCCCAATCTCCTTGTGAATGGCTCTTCCGGTATCGCAGTGGGAATGGCCACCAACATCCCTCCCCATAATCTGATCGAAACGATTAATGGGCTGATCGCCCTCATCGATAACCCGGAGATCACCACCGGCGAGTTGATGGCCCATATTCCCGGACCTGATTTTCCCACCGGGGGTTTCATCTACGGACAGGAAGGCATCAGGGCGGCCTACGAGACAGGAAAAGGCGTCATCCAGCTTCGGGCCAGGGCCCTCATAGAAAGAGACAGGAAGGGGGAGAGGGAGAGCATTGTCATCGCGGAACTTCCCTATCAAACGAATAAGGCGAAACTGATCGAGAAGGTCGCAGAGCTGGCCCAGGAGAAGGTGATCGAAGGCATCGCCGCTGTCCGGGACGAATCGGACCGCGAGGGCATGAGGGTGGTCATCGAATTGAAACGCAATGAGGTCCCCGAGGTCATCCTCAACCAGCTCTATAAGCATACACAGATGCAGACCTCTTTTGGCATCATCCTCCTTGCCATCCATCAGAATCAGCCGAAGCTCCTCCCCCTCAAAGAAATGCTTCTTCTCTTCCTCCAGCACCGGAGGGAGGTGGTGACCCGGAGGTCGCTCTTCGAGTTGAAGAAGGCGGAAGCAAGGGCTCATATCCTTGAAGGCCTTAAAAAGGCGATCGACCAGATCGACGCCATCATCGCCACGATCAGGACCTCCAGGGCTCCCAAGGAGGCCAAGGAGCGGTTGATGGATCGGTTCGACCTGTCCGAAGAACAGGCCCAGGCCATTCTCGAGATGAGGCTCCAGCGTCTCACCAATCTGGAACAACGAAAGATCGTCGAAGAGTATGAGGAGATGATCAAACTGATCAACCGCCTCAAGGACATTCTCGCCAGCGAGCGTCTGATGCTCAATGTGATCCAGGAGGAACTTGTCTCGATCAGGGACACTTATGGAGACGAGAGACATACTGAAATCGTGGACGTCGCTCCGGAGATCAAGATCGAAGACCTCATCGCTGAAGAGGATATGGTCGTAACGATCACCCATACGGGATATATCAAGAGAAATCCCATCAGCCTCTACCGGAGCCAGCATCGCGGCGGAAAAGGGAAGATGGGGATCAACGTGAAGGAGGAGGATTTTGTAGAAGACCTCTTCATCGCATCCACCCATGACTACCTCCTTTTCTTTACCGATGCCGGAAAGATCTACTGGAAGAAGGTCCATGAGGTCCCTCAGGCGGGACGCATCACCCGTGGAAAAGCCATCATCAACCTCCTCAATCTCGGCCCCGAGGAGAAGGTGACCGCTATTCTCTCCCTCAAAGATTTTTCACCCGGAAAGTTCATCACCTTCATCACGAAAAAGGGGACGATCAAGAAGACCGCACTCGAGGCCTACAGCAATCCCAGGGCGGGAGGCATTATCGCTCTGGGCCTTGATGAAGGGGATGAACTCATCTCCACCAAATTGACCGACGGCGAGCGCTACCTCTTCATTGGCACGAAGATGGGGAAGGCCATCCATTTCCCTGAAAATCAGATCAGGGAGATGGGCCGCACTGCCCGTGGCATCCGCGGGATCCGGCTTTCGAAAGGGGATGAGGTGGTGGGTATGGAGGTCGTCCTTCCACATACCCCCCTATTGACGGTCACAGAACACGGTTACGGGAAGAGGTCCCAGGCATCGGAATACCGGACCCAGAACAGGGGAGGATCAGGCATCTTTACCGTGAAGAGGACGAAGAAGACGGGTGATGTGGTGGGCGTAAAGTCCATCACGGATGAGGACGAATTGATGATCATTTCAAACAAGGGAAAGATCATCCGTTTGAGGGCCGCCGATATTCCGGTACAGGGAAGAAGCACGCAGGGGGTGAGGCTGATCACGATCGAGGAAGGGGAAGGGGTTGTGGCTGTGGCCAAGTTGGCCGAGAGGGAGTAAAAAGGGGGTTCGATCGGTTCTCTCCACATCGTCAAAAAAAATACTTGAATTTTTTTTAAAATGGAGTTATTGGTATCCTGGTTTGATAAAAAAGGTTTAATCCTCAGGTCGTTTCCCCTCAATCTCTTTTAAATTCATTTATCCACAATTGTGGAAACATTGTGAAAAGAGCTTGATAACCTATTAAAATGAAGAAGTTTTTCTTTCGTGGTCTGGTCTGTCCATTCCATAAATTATCTTCGAGTCATATCTGCTGCTCTCAAGGTCAATTCCATGGACGATCTGTGGTCTAAGGTGACCGATACTCTAAAAGAGAGAATTGGCCCGCAGAATTTCGATATCTGGATCAAGCCCATTCAACTCCTTTCGATGGATGGTGAAAGGGTTGAGATGGAAGTGCCGAACCGTTTCTTCAGGGAATGGATCCATGAACATTATTTAAACCACATGAAAGAGGCCTTCTCCTATTTGACCCAGAAGTCCTTTCATCTCCAATTCAAAATCAAAAATGACCCCGCTTCCCGCGGGGCGGAGAGAAAGGGTTCAACGCCTTCTCCTCGGGAAAATCATGTCCCACGGGTCCTTCATACACTTAAAGCACCTTTTAATCCCAAATATTCCTTTGATAACTTTGTGGTGGGAGCGAGTAATCAGTTTGCCAATGCCGCCTGTTTGGCTGTGGCCAATTTGCCGGCCAAGAATTATAATCCTCTCTTCATTTACGGAGGCGTGGGGTTGGGAAAGACCCATCTTCTCCATGCGATCGGAAACCATGTCTTCCAACATCGCATCATTCCCGATGCGAAGAAGATCTGTTACACCTCGGCCGAGGAATTCACCAACGAAATGATTAATTCGATCCGTTTTGAGAAGATGGAGGAGTTTAGAAATAAATATAGACGGATGGACATTCTGCTGATCGATGACATCCAATTCATTGCCGGAAAAGAGAGAACCCAGGCAGAATTTTTCCACACTTTCAACTCCCTTTATGAGGCGAGAAAACAGATTGTCGTCACGAGCGATAAATTTCCCAAAGATATTCCCAATTTCGAGGAGCGTCTCCGGTCCCGTTTTGAGTGGGGGTTAATCGCTGATATCCAGCCGCCGGATATTGAGACGAAGGTGGCTATTCTCAGAAAGAAGGCGGAGAATGAAAATATCAAGCTTCCGAACGATGTGGCCTTTTTTCTCGCCTCTCAAATCGATTCCAACATCAGGATGCTGGAGGGATGTCTCATCCGCATTGGCGCCTTTGCCTCCCTCTCAAAAACGGACGTTGACCTGAATACCGCTAAAGAGGTTTTAAAAAATATTATCAAACCGAAGGAAGAGTTGATTTCTATTGATGTCATTCAGAAGGTGGTCGCCAATTATTTTAATGTTAAAATTTCCGACTTTAAGGTTAAACGGAAAAATAAGGGTTTTGTGGTGCCCCGTCAGATAGCCATCTATCTTTCTCGAAAATTAACGGGGTCATCACTCATTGAAATCGGAGAAAAATTCGGAGGGAAAGACCACTCCACCGTCCTTCACTCTATTAAAAAAGTGGAAGAGAAGATGACGAGTGATCCTTCTTTTAAGGAGATGATTGAAGGTCTACGGGGTCGAATTAAGTCATAAATTGAGTTGAATAATTGTGCAAAAGAAGGAGAAGAATAAAAATATCTCACCCAATATTAATCTTGTTATATTCTTCGCGTGGGATTTAACATCGAATCTTCTATTCTTTTTTATGACTTACTTTCTTTTTCTTCATTTCCACAGAGATGTATGATGATTATGATATTAAAGAATGATATATCCTAATTTCATAGGAGGAAAAGATGGCACATCTTCAAATTGAGAAGAAAGAACTTCTAAAAGGATTAAGTTTAATGCAGGGCATTGCAGGCAGAAAGACAACCCTTCCTGTCCTTTCTCATATTTATATGGAATGGAAAAAAAATTCACTCTTTCTTACCGGAACCGATCTGCAAACAGGTATTCAGGAAGAGTTAAAAGCGACGGTCCACGAGGAGGGAAAGGCTTCTGTCTCCTCAAAAAAATTATATGAGATTATTAGGGAATTACCTGAACAGGCTGTTCATATTCACAAAAAAGAGAACCACTGGATTCATCTTAAGTGTGGAAAATCTATTTTTAATATTGCAGGTCTCGATCCGGAAGAATTTCCATCCCTGCCCGCCTGGCAGGAAAAATCTTTCTCAACCGTCTCAACCCGAATCATCCGAGAGATGATTGAAAAAACAGTCTTTGCGGCCTCCAACGAAGAGTCGCGATATCATCTTAATGGGATACTTTTCACTCAACAGAAAGCGGGGGGAAAAGATTTTCTTCGAATGGTGGCAACCGATGGGCACCGCCTCTCCCTGATAGACCAAGAAGGACAGGTCATTCAAGGGATTGAAAAAGGGATCATCATTCCTAAAAAAGGGGTTCTGGAGACAAGGAAGATAGTAGGGGATAAGGACGATAAAGGGGAGGAAATGGGGGTCTATTTCGACAACACCCATGGTTTTTTTAAAATGGGAACGTCTTTAATGGTCATCCGTTTGATCGAAGGCGAATTTCCCGAATATGACCAGGTCATTCCAAAAAATAACGACAAGAAGTTAAAGATAAGGAAAGAGATGATCTATGGATCTTTAAGAAGGGTTTCCACCATGGCGAGCGAAAGGGCGGAGGGAGTCAAATTCTCATTTAAAAAAAATTTAATGGAACTCTCTTCATACCATCAGGACTTTGGAGATGCGAAGGAGGAAGTCGATATTGAGTATGAGGGACCTCCTGTTGAGATCGGGTTCAACGCAAGATATCTGATCGAGGCCCTCCAGTCATTCGACACCGAAGAGATTCTCATGGAATTGAAAGATGAGGGAAGCCCTGGAATCATCCGGCCGCATACGCCCCAAGCTCCATCCCATCAACTCTGCATCATTATGCCGATGAGGATATAAGGGACGGCCCAGTTCTCTGTGGCGAGTCGCTATAGATTTTCAACAGACGACGGAAAACTCACAACCAACCGCCTTTGATCATGAGGAAGAATAAATGAAGGAAACGCCTGAACAATATAACGCAGAACAGATCAAGGTCTTAGAAGGGCTCTCGGCGGTTCGCAAAAGGCCCGCCATGTATATCGGCAATACCGGCGCGGAAGGCCTCCACCATCTCGTCCATGAGTTGGTCGACAACAGCATCGATGAGGCCCTGGCCGGCCACTGTGATAAGATTGAGGTGATCATCCATATCGATCACAGCGTGACGGTCAGGGATAACGGCCGCGGCATTCCCGTCGATCTCCACGAGAAGGAGAATCGCCCGGCCGTGGAAGTGGTCATGACCAAACTCCACGCCGGAGGAAAGTTTGACAATCGGAGCTATAAGATCTCCGGGGGCCTTCATGGGGTCGGCCTCTCCGTGGTCAATGCCCTTTCGGAATATATCGATCTCGAGATACGGAGGGACGGGAAGGTCTACCATCAGGTCTACAAGAGGGGAGAGGTCAAAACAAAACTAGAGGTCACCGGTAAGACCAGGCATACGGGAACGCAGGTCCGATTTAAAGCAGATGGTGACATTTTTGAAACGGTCCAGTTCAGTTTCGATCTTCTTTCCCAGAGGCTCAGGGAACTGGCCTTTTTAAATAAAGGATTGTCCATCAGCATCGAGGACGAGCGATCCGGGAAGCGACATGACTTCTTCTACAAAGGTGGAATCCTCTCCTTCATCGAATTTCTGAATAAGAATAAGAACTGCATCCACCCGAAGCCCGTCTATATCCAGGGGATGAAGAATGGGATCGATGTGGAGATCGCCTTCCAGTATAACGATGGATATGCGGAGAACCTCTTCTCCTTCGCCAACAATATCAATACCCATGAGGGGGGAACCCACCTCGTCGGCTTCAAGGCCGGCCTGACCCGGACGATCAACCAGTATGCGACCAATGCCAATCTGCTAAAGGGCGCCAAAGAGAACATCACCGGCGATGATACCCGTGAGGGGTTGGCCGGGGTGATCAGCGTCAAGATCCCGGAGCCCCAGTTCGAGGGCCAGACCAAGACTAAGCTTGGAAATAGCGAAGTGAAAGGGTTGGTGGAGGCCCTGGTCAACGAGAAATTAGGGAGTTTCTTTGAAGAGAACCCTTCCATGGCAAAGAAGATCATCACCAAGGTGATCGATTCGGCCAGGGCGAGAGAGGCGGCCCGAAGAGCACGGGAGTTGAGCCGGCAAAAGGGAGCGCTGGAGACCAACGCCCTTCCCGGAAAACTTGCCGACTGCCAGGAGAAGGATCCTCAGCGGAGCGAGATCTTTATTGTGGAAGGGGATTCGGCAGGCGGATCCGCCAAGCAGGGACGGGATCGAGCAATCCAGGCCATCCTCCCCATCAAAGGGAAGATCCTCAATGTGGAAAAGGCAAGGTTTGATAAGATGCTGGGCAATGAAGAGATCCGGATCCTCATCTCCGCCCTGGGTGCAGGAATAGGGAAAGAGGATTACGATATTCATCGAATTCGTTACCACCGAATCATCATCATGAGCGATGCCGACGTGGACGGATCGCATATCCGCACCTTGCTCCTCACCTTCTTCTATCGCCAAATGCCGGAGGTGATTGAGAAGGGATTTCTCTATATTGCTCAGCCCCCTCTCTTCAAGGTGATGGAGGGAAAGAGTGAAACCTATATCAAGAACGAGGAGGAGTTCAACCGGTATCTGATGAACCGGGCCATTGCCAAAAGCGAAGTGACGGTGGAAAAGACGAAGAAGAAGCTGCCCGAAAAGAGGCTGGCCTTATTGCTGGAAAAGATCTATCTCCTTCACGATTTGACCCAGAGGCTCCAGAAGAAGGGCACCCCGCGGTCTCTTCTCCACTTTCTTCTGGAGCAGGAGGTCCGGAGCAAAACGACCTTTGAGGAGAAGGGAAAGATCGCTGATCTCCAGAAGCGCCTGAGAAAGATTGGATTTGAAGTCTTCGATCTCTACCAGGATGAAGAATATAACCTCTACGGCTTTGAGGTTCAGGAATCGAACGGGGGGAAAAGCCTTCGATGCCGTGTCCAATGGGATCTCATCGCATCGGTCGAATACCGGAACCTCTTTCAGGTTTATCAGGAGATTCAGGAGATAGCGCCCCCGCCCTATATCCTGTTGGAGAAGGAAAAGAAGGTGATGGTTGAGAGGATGGAAAACCTCCTTCAATCCCTGAGCCACCTGGGAAGGGAAGGGCTCTCCATTCAGAGGTATAAAGGTTTGGGAGAGATGAATCCCGCACAACTCTGGGAGACGACGATGAATCCGGAGAAACGAACCCTTCTCAAGGTGAGGGTGGAGGATGCCATCGAAGCGGACGAAACCTTCAGCATTTTAATGGGCGACGAAGTGGAACAGCGCCGCCACTTCATCGAAGAAAATGCCCTTTTTGTCCAGCGCCTCGACATTTAATCAGAAAGGTTAAGGTTGAGGTTAAGATTGAGACGAGTAATGATCAATTTCTGAGCCTTGACCTGAAACTAATTTTTAGAGTGAGAGGGATGCTCATTGTTGGAGTGACGGGAGGAGTGGCCAGCGGCAAGACAACGGTCTCCAGGATGTTTGAAGAAGAAGGGGCCTACCTCATCGAAGCAGACCAGATCGCCAGGGAGCTGGTTCAGCCCTATTCCCCCGCGTGGAGGCAAATCACCCGGGTCTTCGGAAAAGAGATCCTTGAAAAGGATGGAACCATAGACCGGAAGAGATTGGGTAAACAGGCTTTTTCCGATTCCGGGCAGAGAAGATTATTGAACGGGATCCTTCATCCCCGGATCAAAAAGGAGATGGGGAAGAGGGCAAGGGAGATTGGACGGAAAGACCCTCAGGCCATTGTCGTCTTCGACGTTCCCTTGCTGGTGGAGACGGGGTTTCATCGGGAGGTGGACAGGGTTGTGGTCATCACCTCGAAGGAGACACAACAGATAGAGAGGCTGAAGAAGAGGGCAGGCATGAGCGAGGAGGAGACACGGAGGATCATCTCCTCCCAGATGGACCTTAAGGAGAAGGCGAAAGCGGCGGACTTCGTCATTCGAAATGAGGGGTCCATCGAGACGACCCGGAGAAGAGTTAGAGAGGTATTTCAAGAAATGAGGAGGATCGCCCTTCAAAAGAGAAGGAGACCAACCGATAAGTAAACCTAACCATTGCATCAACGGCCATGGGTGAATCCCGCAAAGGGCGGGACTTCGGATGGCGGTTGAATTGACATGTTAAGGGAACGAGAGGACTTCTCTAAAGGGGAAACTTATCAGGTGTCGGAAACGTGGGTGCCCATACCATTAAAGGTTCGCCCCGAACTCCCGCCTTCGGCGGGATTCACCCATGGCCGTATAACAAAATTTTTACAACGTTAAGGTAAAAGAGGAGGATAAAAGGAAGGACTATGAATATCAAGGATTTAAAGAAGAAGAAGATCAATGAACTGACAAAGATCGCAAGAGAACTCAATGTCGAAGGGGCGACCGGGATGAGGAAACAGGATCTCATCTTCGCCATCCTTCAGGCCCAGACGGAGAAGAACGGCCTGATCTTTGGGGAAGGGGTGCTGGAAATCCTACCCGACGGCTTCGGATTTCTGAGGGCGCCTGATTACAATTATTTGCCGGGGCCGGACGACATCTATATCTCGCCCTCCCAGATCCGGCGATTTAACCTGCGAACCGGCGACACGGTCTCCGGTCAGATCCGTCCCCCCAAAGACACGGAAAGATACTTTGCCATGCTGAAGGTGGAGATGGTCAATTATGAAGACCCGGAGGTGGCGCGGGACAAGATCCTCTTCGATAACCTGACCCCTCTTTATCCTCAGGAAAAGATCTCCCTGGAGATGGACGGAGAGAGAAACAACTACTCTGCCCGGGTGATGGATCTGCTCACCCCCGTTGGAAAGGGGCAGAGAGGTCTCATTGTCGCCGCTCCCCGGACAGGCAAGACCATGCTTCTTCAGGCGATCGCCCACAGCATTACAAAGAATCATAAGGAGATTACCCTCATTGTTCTCCTCATCGATGAACGGCCCGAGGAGGTGACCGACATGGAGCGCTCCGTCGATGGCGAGGTGATCAGTTCCACCTTTGATGAACCGGCCCAGCGCCATGTTCAGGTGGCGGAGATGGTGATTGAGAAGGCGAAAAGATTGGTGGAACATCAGAGGGATGTGGTGATCCTTCTCGACAGCATCACCCGTCTGGCGAGGGCCTACAATACGGTCGTTCCACCCAGCGGGAAGATTCTCTCCGGCGGGGTCGATGCCAATGCCTTACAGAAACCCAAACGATTTTTCGGTGCGGCGAGAAATATTGAAGAAGGCGGAAGCCTCACGATCATCGGCACAGCCCTGATCGATACGGGAAGCCGGATGGACGAGGTGATCTTCGAGGAGTTCAAGGGTACGGGAAATATGGAGATCAACCTGGACCGGCGACTGGTGGACCGCAGGGTCTTTCCTTCGATCGATATCCAGCGATCCGGCACACGGAAAGAGGAGCTCCTCCTGGCCCCCAGTGACCTGAACCGTATCTGGCTCCTGAGAAAGGTGCTCCAGCCGATGAACTCGGTGGACAGCATGGAATTCCTTCTCGACAAGATGCATGCCACCAAGAGCAACAGGGACTTTCTCGATTCGATGAATCAATAGTGTAGTGAATCTAACGCTTCTTTACATACCCCGTTCACCCTGAGTCCCGCCTATGCGGGATCGAAGGGCGAACCGTATTAAGGAGTTCTGTTCATCTTTCGAGAGCCTCAGGACGAACGGTTTGCCGGAGGGTTTACCACGAACGGACTGTAATGGGGACATATTTGAAATCTGCGCCAATTGTTGAAAATCTTCAAAAAATCAGTTAAGTAGATTTGGAGGTTATGGAGATGAAAAAGGATATCCACCCCAAGCTTTATGATGCGGTGATCAAATGCGCCTGTGGAGCGACCTTCGAGACACGGAGCGTGCAAAAGGAGATCCATGTTGAAATCTGTTCGAGTTGTCATCCCTTCTACACCGGCAAACAGAAATTTGTGGACTCCGCAGGCAGAATCGAACGGTTTAAGAAGAAATACGGAGAGACGATTGAAAAGAAAGATTGATCCCTTCAACCCTCTTTGTGGTTTTCTACGAAGATTTTCGGATCCCGGGTGGTGGCACACCCGGCCAAGCCCACGACCGATTCCTTCCCAACCTTTATTCGAACCAGCCATTCAGCATTAGTTTATTCGGAGGATGAAGATGTCTTTAGGGAGAAGGAGCTCCGGAGAGAGGCGTTTCCCGTGGAGCGGTATTATCTCCAAAAAAGAGGAAGGACCGCTTCGCGTCGGCGGACAGGCCGTGATCGAAGGGGTGATGATGAGATCTCCCCACTGCATGGCCATTGCCGTCCGGAAGCCCGGCGGAGAAATAGTCGTAAAAAAGGAGGGATTAAACTTTTTCTCTGAGAAGAGCTTCTTATTTAAATTCCCCTTGGTGAGGGGAATCATCACCCTGATCTCAGCCCTCAGCCTGGGGATCCGGGCCCTCCATTTCTCCGCCAACCAGGCCCTCCCTGGAGAGGAAGGGCAGAAGGAGATCAGCTCCTTAGCGATGGGCCTCACCTTTGCGCTAGCCCTCTCTTTTGGCATCTTTCTCTTCTTTCTCGCCCCTCTCTTCTTAACGAAGGGGTTGAGGTGGGTCTTTCCGATTCTTTCGACGAGCGGACTGCTCTTCAACCTGGTGGATGGCCTCATCAGGCTGGCCTTCTTTCTCACCTATATCCGGGCCATCTCCTTTTTAAAGGAGATTGAGCGGGTCTTCCAATACCATGGTGCCGAACACAAATCGATCTTTGCCTTTGAGGCGGGTGAGACATTGAGTGTCGAACGGGTGAAAGAATTCGGTTATCTCCATCCCCGGTGCGGAACGAATTTTCTCCTCATCGTCATGGTGGTGAGCGTCCTAATCTTTGCTCTCATCCCCCACCACCTTCCATTCGGATATAAAGTGGCTTCCCGTGTGGTCTTCATTCCTTTCATCGCAGGGCTCTCCTATGAGATCATCCGGTTTGCCGATCGAAAGCGAAACCGGAGAGGGATCCGATTTCTCATCCAACCCGGGCTCTGGCTCCAGAGGCTTACGGCACGGGAGCCTACCGAGCCCCAGATCGAGGTGGCCCTGCGTGCCCTTCAGGAGGTGCTGGAAATGGAGAGACGACGACAGTAAAAACGACGTCCTGGAATAATGGAATGTTGGAATAATGCGTAAGAGTGAAAATACTTTTTTCTAAACCCAATATTCCAATGTTCCATCATTCCATATTTTTTTCTTTTGGCATTCATTTGACATTTAAATTTTAACATTTGCAATTATTATAGAGGGAACGAAGATGTTTGAGAAATTAGAAGAGGTGGAGCGCCGGCATGAAACACTCTCCCACCTCCTGAGCCAGCCTGAAGTGATCAACAATCAGGCAGAACTTCAGAAGGTGGGCAGGGAGTTTGCGGAACTGGGAAAGGTGGTCGACCTCTACCGGAGATGGAAGAAACTGGAAGAAGAGATCAGGGGAAACCGTCAGCTCCTCGCCGGTGACGAAGACGAAGAGATGAAAGGAATGATCAAGGAGGATCTCCATCGGCTCACCGAAAAGAAAGAGAAGCTGGAGGAGGACCTTCGGGCGGCCCTCCTTCCGAAAGACCCTAATGATGAGAAGAACATCCTCATTGAGATCCGGGCAGGAACCGGAGGAGATGAGGCAGGGCTCTTTGCTTCCGACCTTTTCCGAATGTATGGAAAATATTCGGAGAAGAACCGGTGGCGCGTGGAGATCATGAGCCAAAGTTTCACGGGTGTGGGAGGGTTCAAAGAGATCATTGCCCTGATCGAAGGCAAGGGGGTCTACAACCGGCTGAAGTATGAGAGCGGCGTTCACCGTGTTCAAAGGGTTCCCGTCACAGAGTCCCAGGGCCGGATTCATACCTCAACGGTGACAGTGGCGATCCTTCCGGAGGCAGAGGAGGTGGAGGTGGCGATCGATCCGAACGACCTCCGGATCGACATCTTCCGGTCTTCGGGTCCCGGGGGTCAGAGCGTCAATACCACGGATTCCGCTGTCCGGATCACCCACCTTCCCACGAATATGGTGGTCACCTGCCAGGACGAGAAGTCTCAGCATAAGAATAAGGCGAAGGCCCTTAAAATTCTGAGAGCGAGATTGCTGGACAATGCGAGGCAGGAGAAAGAGAAGGAGATCTCGGCACAGAGAAAGAATCAGGTGGGGACCGGGGAACGGAGCGAGCGCATCCGGACCTATAATTTTCCACAGGGAAGGGTGACGGACCACCGGATCGGTTTGACCCTCTACCGGTTAAGCGAGGTGTTAGACGGTGCGATCGATGAGATCATCCATAAACTGACCACCCACTATCAGGCAGAAGCGCTCAAAGGATGAGGAATAGGGTTCAAGGGGTCGAGGGTTCGGGGAGTCGAGTGAACTCCTATGTTTTAAGGAAAAAACTAGAACTCTCGGACCCTGGAATCCTTGAACCCTTTTGAGGTTGACGATGACTGTCCTGGAAGCACTGAACTGGGCGACCGATTATTTAAAAGACCACGGGACCGAAAATCCCCGGCTCAATGCGGAGCTTCTGCTGGCCTGCTCGATGCGCCTCAGCAAAGAGGAACTCTACATCCGTCTCCCCGGCCAGGTGAGGGAGGAAGAGAGAAAGACGCTTGAGGGTTTGGTCCAGAGAAGAGGTTCCGGCGAGCCCCTTCAATATATTTTGGGACATCAGGAATTCTGGTCCATCGACCTGAAGGTGGATTCTCGGGTCCTGATTCCAAGACCGGAGACAGAACATCTGGTTGAAGAGGCTCTTTCGATCCTCGCAAATATTTCTTCCAAAAAAAATCCATCTGTTTTAGAATTGGGGACGGGAAGCGGAGCCATCGCCATCTCACTAGCAAAGGAAGTGAAGAAAATTTTTCTTGTTGCCACCGACCTCTCAGGGGATGCGCTCATCGTGGCCAGGGAGAATGCGACACAGGCGGGTGTTTCCGATAAGATCGGGTTCGTGAAGGGCGATCTCCTTCAACCTTTCCATCAGGGAGAAACCTTTGACCTGATCCTTTCGAATCCTCCCTATATCCCAGATTCGGAAATAAACGGTCTGGCAGGGGAGATAAAAAATCATGAACCCCTCATCGCCCTGCAGGGCGGGAAGGACGGTCTGGAGGTTTATCGAAAGTTGATTTCTCAGATTCCTTCTTATCTGAAGAGGGAAGGGTGGCTCCTCCTGGAGATAGGAAGCACTCAAGCGGACAGCGTTTCTGAGATGATCGGGACGGAGGGTCATTTTCAAAAGCCAGAATGTGTGAAAGATCTTGCCGGAATTGAGAGAGTGGTGAAGGCAAAGCTTAAAGAATAATCAATGACCAATCACCAATCACCAATCACCAATCACCAAATAATAACCAATATCCAAATTCCAATCCAATTTTGAAAATCTTTTGGTTATTGGAAAATTGGAGCTTATTTGGTGTTTGGGATTTGGTGATTGGAATTTTTAAACGGAGTGTTTAATGGATAAGATCGTCATTCGGGGCGGGGAGAGGTTGATCGGAGACGTGGAGGTGAGCGGTTCTAAGAATGCCTCCCTTCCCATTTTTGTCGCTTCCCTCCTCGCAGAGGGGGAGAACCTCTTCCACAATATTCCCAAACTGAGGGATATCGTGACCATTGCGAGGGTCCTGAAGAATCTCGGAGCCAAGGTCCGGGAGGATAACGGAACCTATCGGATCGATGCGACAGAGATCTCAAACGATGAGGCCCCTTACGAACTGGTGAAAACGATGAGGGCTTCCGTTCTCGTCCTGGGCCCCCTGGTGGCTCGAATGAGAAAGGCGAGGGTCTCCCTTCCCGGGGGGTGTGCCATCGGCGCAAGACCCATCAACCTCCACCTCATGGGGCTTGAAGCAATGGGAGCCAAGATCGATCTCCGCAAGGGATATGTGGAGGCGAAAGCGGACCGGTTAAAAGGAGCCGACATCTCGTTTGACACGGTCACGGTGACCGGAACGGAGAACCTGATGATGGCCGCCACGCTGGCCAAAGGGAAGACCGTTTTGCAAAATGCCGCCATGGAGCCGGAGGTGGTTGACTTAGCCGGCGTACTTAAAAAGATGGGGGCGAGGATTGAGGGGGCGGGAACGAGCCTCATCGAGATCGAAGGCGTGGAATCCCTTCATGCGACAGAGCACACGATCATCCCTGACCGGATCGAAGCAGGAACACTGATGGTGGCGGCCGGATTGACACGCGGCAACATCAAGCTCCATCGATGTCCCTTCCACAGTATGGAAGCGGTCATCCATAAATTGCGAGAGACGGGAATGGAAATCGATCCCGAAGGAGAGGGGGTGAGGGTGGTAGGAAGCCGCAGGATCCGGAGCGTCGATGTAAAGACACAACCCTATCCCGGATTCCCCACAGACATGCAGGCCCAGTTCATAACCCTGATGTCGCTTGCCAGGGGATTGAGCATCATCACTGAAACGATCTTTGAAAACCGTTTCATCCACGTGAACGAACTTCAAAGAATGGGGGCGGATATCCGGATCCAGGGAAATGCCGCGATTATCCAGGGCGTGGAGAGCCTGAGCGGAGCCCAGGTCATGGCAACCGACCTGAGGGCGAGCGCTTCCCTCGTTATTGCCGGCCTTGCCGCTGATGGTGTGACAGAGATCTCCAGGGTCTATCATTTGGATCGAGGGTATGAGGGGCTGGACAAGAAATTGGCCGGACTCGGCGCCAATATTAAGAGGGTGAAAGAAGGAGAATAAGATTTCGGATTGCGGAGTGCGGATTTCGGAATGAAAGAGAAGATTCAAAGGGGTTTTTCAATGAGGGTTTTTCGAACCGGAGAGAAAAAATTTGAACAATATCTTTCAGGGGTGGAGAGCCGGATTGCCGGGGATCCCCCTCGCCTTGAAGGAGAGGTCCGATCCACCCTGAGGGATGTGAAGAAAAGGGGGGATGAGGCCCTTCTTCGCTACACGCAACGATTTGACAATGTTCGGCTCACCCTTTCTCAACTCGAGGTGAAGAGGAAGGAAATAAAGGAGGCCCGCAAGAGGATCCCTCGCGATTTTTTAGAAACCCTGAAGAAAGCCGGCCATCGTATCCGGAGATTTCACGAGCTTTCGAAGAAGAGATGGACGGTCAAATGGATTGAAGAGGGGATCAGAATCGAACAGGTTGTGAAACCTCTTGAGAGGATAGGGATCTATGTACCGGGAGGAAAGGCATCCTATCCATCGACCGTGCTCATGGCCGCCATTCCGGCAAAAGTGGCGGGCGTAAAGGAGATCATCATTGCTACGCCTCCTCATCCGGAGGGAATCAGCCCTGCGGTTCTCGTGGCCGCAGATCTGGCTGGAGTGGATCGGATCTTTCGCGTAGGAGGAGCTCAGGCGATCGGAGCCTTAGCCTATGGCACTGGAACGATTCCGAAGGTGGATAAGATTGTGGGTCCTGGGAATCGTTATGTGGCTATTGCCAAGCGGCTCGTCTATGGCGCTGTGGATCTGGATATGGTGGCCGGACCGAGCGAGATCGTGATCATCTCTGACGGAGAGACTCCTCCGGCCTTTGTGGCGGCCGACCTCATCTCCCAGGCAGAGCATGATGAGAGGGCGCTCTCCATCCTGATCACTCCATCCGAATCCTTTGCAAGGAAAGTGGAAGAGGAGGTCCGGAGACAGCTCTTAACCCTGAAGAAGGAGAAGATCGCACGCGAAAGCCTCCGCCAGAGAGGCGCTATTTTGATCGTCAAAGACCTCGACCAGGCCATTGAACTGGCAAACAGGATCGCACCCGAACATCTGGAACTGAGCGTGAAGAATCCTCTACGCCTGGCCAAGTCGGTGAAACATGCGGGAGCCGTCTTTCTCGGTCCCCATACTCCTGAAGCTATCGGAGACTATCTGGCAGGGCCCAATCATATTCTTCCCACAGCAGGCACAGCCCGCTACGCATCGGCCCTGAGCGTGGAGGACTTCCAGAAAAAGACGAACCTGATGCAATTTAGTAAAAAGGCGTTGAAGCGATTTGAAGGGGATATAAAGAGATTTACGGAGTGGGAGGGGCTGGAAGGACACTATCGGTCGGTTCAGATGAGAATGAAGAGATCTTGGTGGTAGCAGGGTTGAGAAACGAGCCCAGTGAGAGGCTGACAAAGAACTTCTCCTAAAAATGCGATCGCATTTTTAGGGAAAGTTTAACTGATGAACGATTTTTCAAAACGGGGAGATCAGATGAAGAGACATCGGAAGGCAGAGGTGAAGCGGAGGACGAAAGAGACAGACATCTTCCTAAAGATCGATCTGGATGGTTCCGGGAAACACTCGATCCAGACAGGCATTCCTTTCTTCGATCATATGCTCAGCCTGCTGGCCCATCACAGCCGGATGGACCTCTCGATCAGGGCAAAAGGGGATATCGGTGTGGATGCCCACCATACCGTGGAAGATGTGGGAATCTGTCTGGGAGATGGCATCCGAAAGGCATTGGGAGAGGCAAAGGGGATTTGGCGCTATGGATTGGGTTTGATCCCGATGGATGAAACCCTGGCCGCCGTCACCCTGGACCTTTCGATGAGGCCATGCCTGGTTTATCATATGAAGCTTAAGCGATCCAGGGTCGGGACCTTTGATCTGGAACTGGTGGAGGAGTTCTTAAAGGCCCTTGCCAATCACGCAAGGATGACGCTTCACATCAATCTCCTCTATGGCCGGAACAGCCATCACATGGTGGAATCTGTTTTCAAGGGACTGGGAAGAGCGTTGAGAGAGGCCGTCTCTATGGATGAGCGAGTAATGGGTGTGCCATCATCAAAAGGAGTCTTATAATTCGGATTTCGGATTCCGGAATTAAACCCAAAAGAGCTATGAAACCAAAGATCGTCATCATCGACTACGGGATGGGGAACCTCAGAAGCGTTCAGAAGGGTTTCGAGCGGGTCGGGTTTGAAGCCAGCGTGACCCGGAGCAAAAGGGAGATTTCCGGGGCTTCAGCAATCGTTCTTCCGGGAGTGGGCGCCTTTAAGGACTGCATGGAGAATCTGGAGAGGTACGGATTGATCGAACCCATCCTTCGTTCCGTTGAGAAAGGAAAACTTTATCTCGGCATCTGCCTTGGCCTTCAAATTCTATTTTCAGAGAGCGAGGAGTTCGGACACAAGAGGGGGCTTGACCTGATCAAAGGAAAGGTCGTGAGATTCCGGCCCGATCCCGAACATAAGGTTCCTCACATGGGATGGAATACGATTGAAAAGGAGAGGGAGCCCCCTCTGCTTCAAGGATTAAAGAGCGGGGATTTCTTCTACTTTGTCCACTCCTACTGTGTGGTTCCGGAGGAAGGACAATGGACTTCAACGATCACCCAATATGGGATTCCCTTTGTTTCGAGCATCTGGAAGGAGAACATCTTTGCGACCCAATTCCATCCGGAGAAGAGTCAGCAGAAGGGATTGAGGATACTGGAGAACTTTGCGAAGGCAGTTTGATTTTTTGTTTTTCATCGCGAACTTGTTTTGGGATCTTACAAATCAATGTCTTTCCTATTTTGAGACCGTTAATAAGAACGGAGATGCTGAACTAAAATCAGCATGACAGAATAATGCTTATGGGGACTATTATGAACGAAGTAAACGTTGGAGAAATTCGGATCGGAAAAGGAAATCCCATGGCGCTGATCGCAGGTCCATGCGTGATAGAGGGGGAAGCCATCGTCCTAAAGATTGCAAAAGATTTAAAGGAGCTCTGCAAAGAGCTGGGGATTCCCCTGATCTTCAAGGCCTCTTATGAAAAGGATAACCGGGGTTCGGAGAAATCTTATCAAGGCCCGGGACTTAAAGAGGGATTGAAAATTCTTGCAAAGGTGAAGGAGAAGTTCGGCCTTCCCGTTCTGTCCGATGTGCATCGGATGGAAGATGTGGATCAGGCAAAGGAAGTGTTAGATGTGATTCAGATTCCGGCCTTTCTCTGCCAGCAGACCAGCCTTCTTCTCAAAGCAGGAGAGACAGGCAAGGTGGTCAACATCAAGAAGGGGCAGTTTGTTGCACCGGAGAATATGGCCGGCGCAGTCAAGAAAATCCACAGCACCGGAAACCGGCAGGTCCTTCTCACGGAGCGGGGGACCTGTTTCGGATATAACAAATTGATTTCGGACTTCTGTTCCATTCCCATCATGCAGGGGATCGGCTGTCCGGTCATCTTCGATGCCACGCATGTGGTGAGAAATTACGGAATTCCGAGCGAAGACCCGAGGGGCGGAAGCCCGCAGTATGTTCCCCATCTCTCCCGTGCGGCCATGGCTGCGGGTTGCAATGGCCTCTTTCTCGAGACCCATCCCAGGCCGGCTGAAGCCCTCTGTGATGCCTCGAGCATGATTCCTCTCCATGAGATGGAGGGACTTCTCCGCCAGACCAAAGCCATTCACGACCTGGTCGGAGGGTGGGGAATCACTTAAACGAGAAACTTCTAATTTCGAAGCACGAAATCCGAATTTCGAAACAATTTCAAATGACCAAAATTCTAAAGGTAACCTCTAAAAATGTCATTCCGGCGAAAGCCGGAATCCAGAACTTCCTGATATCACTGGACTCCTGCTTTCGCAGGAGTGACGAATCTGGAATTATTAGAGGTTCCCTAAATTGTTTATATTTTGGATTTTGAAAATTTGGAATTCGGATTTGTTTCGAATTTCGATATTCAGATTTCGAATTTAATCATCAAGGGAGGAGGGAGAAGGGTGAAAATATTTATTGATACGGCGAATCTGAATGAGATCAAGAAGGCCAAGGCGCTCGGTCTGGTCGATGGCGTGACCACCAACCCCACACTTCTGGCAAAAGAAGGAGAGGACGCTGAGACATTGATTCGAAAGATATCAAAAGAAGTGAAGGGGCCTGTGAATGTGGAAGTTACAGACACCACCTGTGAAGAGATCGTGAAGGAAGCCAAGGTCCTTGCCACCTGGGGAGATGAGATCGTGATCAAGATTCCCATCAATCAGGAGGGATTGAAGGCAGTGAGAATTCTATCTACAGAGGGGATTCAGACGAATGTGACGCTCCTCTTCTCGGCGAGCCAGGCCATTCTCGCGGCAAAGGCAGGAGCGACCTATATCTGTCCTTTCATAGGAAGGCTCGACGATATCAGTTTCAACGGCCTCGAATTGATCCAAGAGATCAGGGAGATTTATGATAATTACGATGAGATTGAGACCCGCATCATCGTCGCCAGTGTGAGAAACCCCATTCATGTGATAGAGGTGGCGCGAATGGGTGCGGAGATTGTGACCATTCCGCCTGCCATCATCGAACAGATGGCAAAACACCCCCTAACGGACAAGGGCATTGCCCAGTTCTTAGAGGACGCAAAGAAGATTGGGGTTAAAAAGTAGTTTCATCGTTGTTTAGTCGTATAGCCATAAATGAATGAACAGATATGTAACCCCCCTTCATCCCCCCTTAATTTAAGGGGGGATGAAGGGGGGTATAAGAGGTAAAGAGATGAAGAAAATCCTTTCTGGCCATGGGTTGATCGTCCTGTTATTAGGTTTAATGCTTTTGGGGGTTCCCGAAGCGACTGCCGAGGAGAAACCCCGGCTGGTCATCCTTCCCTTCTTTGTTGAGCGGGAAGCCTTCTGCCCGGTTTGCAAGACGGTCTTTCAGAGGGGAGAGGTCCTGCCAAGCGCCCAAAACACGATGACGAGGCTTCTCTATCAGAAGTTAGAGGTCAAAGGAATTTTTAAGGTCATCCCGTTGGAGAAGGTCGAAGAGGGTTTCTCTCGCAGGGAGAAGAGGATCTTCGAAGAAAGGCCCAAATCCTCCTCGATTGAATTGGGCAAGGAATTGGGCAGTGATTTCGTTGCCATCGGATTCGTTTTCCGTTTTGAGGAGAGGATTGGATCTTCCGTGGGTGTGGAGCGACCTGCCTCTGTGGGATTCGACCTCCATCTCATTCGGTTAAAAGACAGTGCAGAGGTGTGGAGAGGGAGGATGGATGAAACCCAGAGGCCGCTGAGCGAGAATCTTCTCAAGATCGGCTCCTTCTTCAGAAGAAAGGCCCACTGGCTGACCGCAGAGGAACTGGCGAGCGTAGGAATGGATGAGGCATTGAGAAGGCTTCCAGGAGCAACGGAACTGGAAGAAAAATAAAAAAAGATTATTTCGGTTCATTACCAATTGTAAATATGCTGACATTCATCGCCATAATAAAGGTCATTCCCGCGAAAGCGGGAATCCAGAAAAGGACTGGATTCCGGGTCAAGCCCGGAATGACAAATCAGACAGAATTTTTGTCATTGAGTATAATATGATCATCATCCCGGCCATAGACCTTAAAGATGGGAAATGTGTGAGGCTCTCCCAGGGAAGAATGGATCAGGAGACAATCTATTCCGAGAATCCTATTGAGATGGCAAAGCATTGGGAGTCGAAGGGAGCAGAGAGACTTCACATAGTCGATCTCAATGGTGCGGTGACAGGAAAGCCTTTCCATTCTTCCTTGATTAAAGAAATGATTCATTCCGTCTCGATTCCTGTCGAAGTGGGTGGGGGCATTAGAAATCTCGAAACAATCGAAGATTATCTCTCCTCAGGCGCAAGCTGGGTTATCCTCGGAACAGCGGCCCTAAAAAATCGTAGCCTGCTCAAGGAATCCTGCCAGCTATTTCCAAAAAAGGTAATCCTCGGCATTGACGCCAAAGAAGGAAAGGTAGCGGTAGAGGGCTGGAAAGAAGAGGCCTCTATCGAAGCGATCGATCTTGTGAAGGAGTTTGAAGGGGTTGGACTTTCGGCCATCATCTTTACAGATATCGAGAGAGATGGAATGTCCACAGGTTTAAACTTGGAATCCACCAGAAGTTTATCTCGCTCCACCTCTATCCCGGTGATCGCCTCTGGAGGGGTCTCGCGAATCGAAGATATCGTAAAACTCATGGAGATGGAGTCCGATGGCATCATCGGAGTGATTACGGGCCGAGCCCTTTATAACGGAAGCCTCGATTTAGAAGAAGCCATTCGCTTAGCAAAGAAAGATGGGAAGATAGGGAGATAGGGGGATAGGTGGAATTTTTCACCCCATCTCCCCACTACCCCAACTCCCCAATATGATTTTGGCTGGAGGAAACATTTTCCAGTGAAGGCATCATAGGAGCACGGACAAATGTTAGCCAAGAGAATTATCCCTTGTCTTGATGTGAAGGATGGGAGGGTGGTCAAGGGAACCCAGTTCGTAGATCTCAAAGATGCAGGCGATCCTGTTGAAAATGCAAAAGCCTATGATGAGCAGGGTGCTGATGAGATCGCTTTTTTAGACATCACTGCCTCCCATGAGAAAAGGGAGATCCTCATTGATATCGTTCGGAGGACAGCAGAGGAGATCTTCATTCCCCTTACCGTTGGAGGCGGCGTGAGGAGTCTTGAAGATATCCGTAAACTTCTGAAGGCAGGTGCAGATAAGGTTTCGATCAATACCGCAGCAGTAAAAGACTCATCTTTTGTGAAGAGGGCGTCCATGCGTTTCGGAAGCCAGTGCATTGTCATTGCCATCGATGCTAAGAGAAGAGGGCAAGGCTGGGAGGTTTATACGCACGGAGGAAGGGTTCCGACAGGGATCGATGCCCTCCTCTGGGCGAAGCAGACGGAGGAGCTGGGGGCAGGCGAGATCCTCCTGACGAGTATGGACCGGGATGGGACGAAGGATGGATATGACATTGAGTTGACCCGAACCATTTCGGAAAACGTCGATATTCCGGTCATTGCTTCGGGAGGTGTTGGGACACTGGAACATCTTTACGAAGGGCTTGCATTTGGAAAAGCGAGCGCTATTCTTGCGGCTTCTATCTTTCACTACCGGGAATATACGATTGCTCAGGTTAAATCGTATCTTAAGGAAAAAGGAATCACAGTTAGACTGTAATGATTTCGGAATTCGGATTGCGGATTGCGGAATGCGGAATCTTTTTGATATTCGTTTATGATTTATTGAGCTTTAGAATTCCGAAATCCGCACTCCGAAATCCGCAATGTGAAGATGACTCACTTCATCACCATACTGGCTACCGGACTTGGTGTGGGATACTCCCCCATAGCCCCTGGGACTTTGGGCACGCTCCTTGCCATCCCCATCTATTTCTTCCTTTCGGAAATACCATTCCCCCTTTATGAAATCACTCTCGCCGGTTTTTTCTTTCTTGCCATTTGGGTTTCAGATAAGACAGGGGCCGTTTTCGGGAAAAAAGATGATCAGAGAATCGTCATCGATGAGATGATAGGCTTCTTCATCACCATGCTCTGGGTGACGAAGACACCTTTCTTCATTTTGGTCGGTTTCATTCTCTTCCGGTTTTTCGATATCCTCAAGCCCTTTCCCATCCGCCGTTTCGAAAAAGTAAGGGGAGGATTTGGAGTGGTATTGGATGATGTCATGGCCGGGGTCTATGCCAATATCCTTCTCCATCTTTTATACCAAATGATATAAGTCTTTTGCCGATCGTCATTCCGGGCTTGACCCGGAATCCAGTTTCTTTCTGGATTCCCGCTTTTGCGGGAATGACCAGTTCTATTGCGATTAATCTCGCCAAACAAAGGAAGGTTCTCACATGAAATTAGAAAAATCTATCGGAGATCTTTTAAGAAAAAAAGGCTGGACGCTCTCCATTGCCGAATCCTGTACCGGAGGATTGGTTTGCGATCGCATCACGGATATCTCGGGAAGCTCAGATTACTTCATGGGAGGTATGGTCAACTACAGCAATGAGTCAAAGGAAAAACATTTAGGCGTTCCGATGGCGGATATAAGAAGGTACGGTGCCGTAAGCCCACAGGTTGCGAAAAAAATGGCTCAAGGAGTTCGAAAAGCTTTCCATACCACATTCGGGTTATCCATCACAGGCATTGCCGGCCCCACAGGAGGGAGTAAGGAAAAGCCCGTTGGTCTTGTTTATATTGGAGTGTCCAGCGGGAAAAAAAATTGGGTGATGAAATTAGATTTAAAGGGGAATCGCAGAGAGATCAAGGGCAAGGCCTCCGAGAAAGCGCTTCAATTATTCTATCAGAAATTATTTGATTTGTGAATCTTTTCTTCTTGAAATTTAATTCATTTCATTGATAATAGAAGAATCAAATCATGACTGGATATGGACGATCACTATCAAGGAGGGTGGGAGAATGAGACTTGAAAGGTTTGAAGGGGTTTGGACGGCGATTGCGACCCCCTTTAATCGAAAAGGGGAGATCGATTATGAAGGATTGGAGAAGAACATCCGGTTTCAGATAGAAAACGGAGCCAATCTCATCCCTACTGGCACGACAGGCGAATCTCCGACTCTGGACTGGAGAGAGCACGATCGTGTCATCACGAAGGCGGCAAGGCTGGCAAAGGGCAAAGCCTTTGTCATGGCTGGAACAGGCTCGAACTCCACGAAGGAAGCCCTCCGGGGGACGAAGCATGCTATGGAGGTGGGAGCCCAGGGCGCCTTGCTTATGGAC
>VGSS01000023.1 GCA_016874935.1 Deltaproteobacteria bacterium
TGACCCCATTGGCTGGCAAGATCCCGTTCGGGGTCAACGGCGGTGATACTCTCGATGTCGTACTTCGTCTTCTGACCGATTATCTTTGCATAACCTCTTGCAGCATGTTCGATCACATGGAGATTGCTGGCAACCTCACCGTCACGAACGAAGAAGCCGCTGCCCAACGAAAGGGGCTAACTGTTGGCGTCTTCCATGACCAGAAGCATGGTAGAAGCAAACGTGCTTCTGGCGATTTCTTGGGCGCTTTGAGCGAACACCACTCTGGTTTCGAAGAAAAGCAAAGTGGTCAGGCACATAATACCCAGGGATATTGCTTTCGTTTGCTTCATTTGGTCGTCCTTTCTGTCGCCCAACGCTAGGCATCCTTTGCATAAGCTGCGGTAATCTTATAGTTCATTTTCAATTAAAAAATGGGGTCAGACTTAATTATTGAGATTCCCCCAATCTCTTTTTTTAATGGTGATCTTAAATCTTCTCTTCAAATGTCAATTTTTAAGTCTGACCCTATGTCTGCGCTTACCAAGGCTTCAGGTAGTAAGTCGAGTATCAGATTGAGGCTATTTCCCGCCCCCCTTTCAAGCTGGACTCTCACGTGCGAACTACCTTTCGGGCCGACACGATATGAAGCTGATAGAGCACCGCCAGCTTTGTCGAGAGCAGCATTCAACTGGGCGTATTCAGAAAGCCACCAAGCTTTCTCTTTGAAAGAGGCTATAACTTGCCCGTCTTGCGGAAGTTGCATTTCTCGTTGCTGACGACCCTCATGCAGACTGCCTGAATTTCTGCCAACGAAATGCTTGACTGTATAGTAGGGCCAGATTGTGCTTTGGATTGTCGGAACAATCTCACCCAATAGGAGCCACTTAAAGAAGCCATTTTCCTGAGCATACCGCCAATTAAAAAAAACAGCAGATATCATGAGGCCAATGAAATAAACGTAATAAAGAGGCGTTAAAACAAATTTAGTCAGTAGCTTGTTCATATTCTTGCCCCATCTAACGGCGAGTTGACCGACTTTTTGCCCTGGTTATGTGATAATAACCGGGTTTTTGGGCAGTTTTGCCCGATGTCTATTATCAAGGATATCGGGCCATGATGTTAGGGTTTTTATATGCCTGTTTCGACAAAAAGTCAACCCTTCGACTCTCCGGCCTGAGACCGGAGCCTGCTCTGGGTTGACCCTGAGCAGCGTTCTTCACCTCGCCTTGAATGGAACTGGATATCGTCGAATGGGTCAACATCCAAAACTCCTTGATCAAGTCCGACAGGTACTCCGTTTGCACCACTATTCACACCGAGCGATTAGAATGATAGCAACGATATAGCGTAGGCTTATAAGGTATCCTGCCACGGCCTTTCTGGATGGGGAAATATTATCAAAAAGGGATAAGAGCGTTAAGATATTTAATCGGTCTCTATTGTACGACCCAGATATTTTTTTTCAAACGGGCATAGGTTGACCTTTCCCTGAGTGGGGTTTGTCCAAACTCGTTTTTTCGCTGGCGGGCTAAGTAAAAGGGTATCCTTTAAAATTACTTCTTAGACTTCATCGGTTTATCGCAGCAGATGATATCGCAGGTATCCACACACCCGCAGACCTCATCCACCGAGACCACCAAGCCGCACACATAGCACTTGTAGGCATCGCCCTTCTTGACCCCCTTCTTCACAACTTTCTTCACCGCTTTTTTCGTAGCCATCATTGCCTCCTTTTACAAATTATTTTGGCAGAAAATTAAAGTCTAACGGTAAGGGTAACGAGGCCCGTATCGTTAATAGAAGGTTTCGGCTATCGTGTTTAATTCTTTCAAGCGTAACCGTAGCCGATTACCGATACGGGCCTCCTAACCTTTACCCTGACCGATTGACCATTTTTATTACCCTTCCCTGATCCCCTCCAATTCAAACCTCACCATCCCCACCGGAAGGTCCAGCTCCAGTGAGATTGGAATCTTATCGACGTCTGCCGTATACCAGATGCGAATGTTTCCCTCTTTCTCTCCGAAACTCGAGAAGGCCGTGGTCGATTCGAGGCAGACGGCATCCACCTCTCCAAGGACTTTCGATTTCACCCTCGATCTCTTCGAATGAAAGACCATCTCGCGGAACTTGATCCCGTCGAAGATCGACATCCGGACCTCCTGGTCAGGAGAAAGGTCTTCCCTTAAATGGTAGCGGGCAAACATCGCAAGGGGATCGTAAGTTTGAGAGGGAAAGAAGACTTCTCTTTTTTCTCCTGTCACCTTCTTCTCTATAGTGGCTTTATGAAGGATGGAATCGAAGGTGATGGTCTCTGAATAATTTTTCCTCTGGATGAAAAGTCCTTCCTGATCGATCTTCTTCACGTATCTCATCGGAGAAAAAGAACTCATCTCCAAGACAGAAGTGAAGCGATTATTCATCCGGAACATAAATCCGGGGACTTTGAGGGAAATCACCTGAGCCTCAATCTTATGGAGATTCTTCCCCTGTCCCGAATATCCATTTCCGATTCTGATCGTGGCTTTGAGGATAGGAAGGCCAAGCTTCTTCGCCACGTAATGGAAAGTCTTTTCTGCCCCGTTTTCCGGGTTAAGGACCCGCGCCTGCTCTCCCCCATAGGCTGGCAGCGATCCGAATAGTAAAAGGATCATCCACATCAGTAAATGGCCCATCCCCAATTTCAAATTTCCATTTCCCATTTTCTATTTCCTATTTCTATAATTATCCATCAAAACCCAGATTTGTCCAGAAAAATCTATCCAGACTGGCATGCATGCTCTTATGTTCTCTTTGTATGAGGTATCTTATGATGAATTCGTAAAAAGTCGTCATTCCCGTGAAAACGGGAATCCAGGGAATTCTAACTACATGAAAATATCCCGCTAAGAGCGGGACTTCCGCAGGAATGACTTTTTTAGAGGTAGCCCTATGTTTTGCTTGAATTAGATAGCTTATGGAAGGGGAGAAAAATGCAATGTCAAATTACCCGCAGTCCGAATAGCCGCAGAAACACTTCACACAGCCCTCTTCAAAGATGAGCGGGCCTCCGCACTCCGGGCAGGCCCCTCTCAGAAAAACACCGCTCATTCCCTGCGGAGGATTTTTTTTCTCCAGCCCTCGTGTCATATTGACTTCCGGAGGGTTCGACCACATTTCTCTCTTCTGGGAGTCTCCTCTTTGTGTCTTCATCTTCTGAATGTGCCATTCGATCGCCTTGGCCACTGCATCCGAGCAGGAGAGAACCTTCCCGTTCTGATGCCAGACCGGCATATGGCAACTGATCCCTTTCAACTGCCGGATGATATCCTCCGGTTCGATGCTCGATCGAAAGGCAAGGGAGACCAGGCGGCCGAGGGCCTCCGATTGGGAGGCAGCGCATCCTCCCGCCTTTCCTATCTGATTAAAGATCTCAAAAAGGTGGCCATCTTCATCCTCGTTGACCGTCACATAGATATTCCCGCAGCCTGTCCTGATCTTCCAGGTGGAGCCATGAATGACATCCCGGCGAGCCCTCGGCTTTCTCTCCATTTTCGAAAGGTTCTCTCTGGCCCCTGTCCGGTCTTCCTCCGAAGCAGCCAATCCCTTATATAGAACCTGCTTCTCCCTGCTCCGGTCCCTGTAGATCGTCACTCCTTTGCAACCCAACTGATAGGCCATCTCATAGACTTTTGCGACATCGTCCGCTGCGGCTTCATGAGGAAAGTTGACGGTCTTTGAAACCGCATTGTCCGTATATTTCTGAAAGGCAGCCTGCATCCGGATATGGTCTTCGGGAGTGATGTCGTGGGCTGTGACAAAGAGATGTCTGACCCTCTCCGGAACCTCCTCAATGTCCTCGATGTGGCCCAGTTGAGCGATCCTCTCCATTAGTTCTTCTGAATAGAACCCTTCTTCTTTAGCGATCGTCTCGAAAAAGGGATTGATCTCCAGCAGCTCCTTTCCATCCAGGACATGACGGACAAAGGCTAGCGCAAAGAGCGGTTCAATCCCAGAGGAAGTCCCTGCGATGATGGAGATCGTCCCTGTAGGAGCAATCGTTGTGACGGTTGCATTTCTCATTGCATCCCATTGGTCTTCTAAGGCGCTGGCATCGAAATTTGGAAAGGAACCCCTCTTGAGAGCAAGTTCACGGGAGGCTTTCCTCCCTCTCTCCTGAACGAAAGCCATCGTTTTCTCCCCGATCTCAAAAGCCTTTGGATGGTCATAAGGAATTCCCAGTTGAATCAAGAGGTCGGCAAATCCCATCACTCCCAGGCCGATCTTCCGGTTGGCCTTGGTCATGGCCTCAATCTGGGGAAGGGTGTAGCGATTCATGTCGATCACATTGTCCAGAAAATGGACCGCCCTTTCAGTAGTTGACCCCAGCCTTTCCCAGTCGACTTCTCCGTTTTTGACCATATGGGAAAGGTTGATGGAGCCAAGGTTGCAGGACTCATAGGGAAGCAGCGGCTGTTCGCCGCAGTTATGAACCACGATTCCATTTGCCTCAAATGCATTGGCTCCAGGGATTTGGGCGTCGAAAACAGGTTCTTTACCTGAAGGCCTCACCATTTTTACGCTTGCAAGAAACCTCTCTCTATATAAGGCTCTACGATAAGATGACAGCTTCTCATCTAAAAGTTTCTGCTTCTGTATATCGGAGAAACCGATCATCCTTGAAAAGGATAATAAATTATCTTTGGCAATGACAAGTTCATGATTTGCTTTTGTATGATAAAGCTTTCTTCCACCTTTCCCATTCGGAAGGCGTTTTTCTTTTTCTTTTATCCTGTTCTCATAGACGGTAGAGGCAATCCCAAGTCTGAGGAGCATCCTCTGAACACCTATCAATGTTTCAATGCCTGATTGAGAAAGACGTACGCTGATGCCTTTATAGTGATCACCCAGAACACATCCGTCGGCATCAAAAAAACCCCTTAAGAACCCTTTATAAAAAACGGAGCTTGCCGATTCTATCTTCCCTGAAACACCTTTGAATGATGGGGAGAGCCCGTAACTTTCGGCGAGCTGATGGAGTGATTTCAACTTCAATCGATATTCTCCCCTGCCGGCAATTGGTTTTTGGAACCCTTCAAAATCTTTTCTGCAAGGAAGCAATCGGGCCCAGCTTTCGGTTGCCTTTCGAACAGAGTTAGGGCCTTCTCCTGCCCCCCATACCGAAATAACAGCGTTTTCCTTCTTGATTGTCCCATCCCCTACCAAAAGACCCAGGAGATAGCCTTCTCCAAAATTGCCTGAGCCATTCCAATCGATGTCACGATTATTTGAAAGAAGGAGAATGTCCCCCGCTTTTAAATCGCCCAATCGCTTCCATGATGTTTTGACCTCTTTGCGGGTTACCTTTTCAGCAATGAGCAATGGATGATTAGCAGTGCCTCTCAATCGGTATCCGCGATCCGTGACTACCTCAAAGACAGTCTTTTCCCCTGTGTAAAAAAATCCCTCCTCATCTGTAGAATGGAATTTGCCGTTAAGGAGCAAACTGGCCTTTTTGCCAACCATTTCTTCAATTTTTTTAGGGCCGCTCTTTGTGGTGACCCATGTGTCTGAGGTAAGGCAAGGGTTAGTGCTCTCAATCAGGCCGATCTTGGGAGTGGGATTGTCCTTGTTGATCCGGTCGATGAAGATGATCCCCGGATCCCCATTCTTCCAGGCATAGTAGACCATCTTCTCAAAAACCTCTTTTGCATCGAGAAGACGGACAATTTCCTGCGTCCTTGGATTCCGGAGGGGATATTTTGCACCCTTTTCAACGGCCTCCATAAATTCGTTCGTGGCAGCCACAGAGATATTGAAATTGTTGAAGCGGTGATCCTCATCCTTGCATTTAATAAAATCGAGGATGTCGGGATGATCCACGCGTAGGATGCCCATATTAGCCCCCCTTCGTGTCCCCCCTTGCTTGATCGCCTCCGTAGCATTATCGAAGACGCTCATAAAGGAGACCGGGCCGCTTGAAACTCCCTTGGTGGAACCCACCACATCATTCTTTGGCCTGAGCCTCGAGAAGGCGAAACCCGTTCCGCCGCCGCTCTTCTGAATCAGGGCCATCTGTTTGACCGCATCGAAGATTTCCTCCATCGAATCCCCTACCGGTAGAACAAAACAGGCGGAGAGCTGCTGGAGTTCCCTGCCCGCATTCATCAGGGTGGGCGAGTTGGGAAGAAAGTCAAGCGAGGCCATCAGGTCGTAGAACTCCGCTTCAATGGAAGCGAGGTCGACGGAAGGGTCATAAAGCCGGTCTGCCTGGGCGATATTTCCGGCGACCCGCCGGAAGAGATCTTCCGAGGTTTCAACGATATTCCCCTGAAGATCCTTTAACAGATACCGCTTCTCAAGCACGGAGATCGCATTCTGCGTCAGATGAATCACTTTCACCCCTCCCATCACTGCCTGTCCTGTCTGCGGCAAGCAGGCACAATATCTATGTGCCAATAAAGAAATTAACACAATATTTTGTACTGTCAAGTAAAATTTAACTCTCTCCTTATCGAACCTAAAAAAATTGACAATTCAAAAAAAAAGGAATAGGATTGCCCCTGAAATTAAAGATGCAGGTGAATGTAAATTGTTCAAGAAAGGAGGTGAACAGGACAAACCTTTAACCCTTTAAAGTCGTAGGAGGTGAAATATGAAGGAAATAGGCGTGTTGGGTTGGATACTGATTGGATTTGTGGTCGGCATTCTCGTGGGCGCCATTGTGGGTAAACCCGCCGCTGAACTCAGGCCATTGGGAACCGTTTTCATCAATCTCCTGAGAATGCTTATTATCCCATTGATATTTTCCACCTTGGCCGTGGGGGTTTCCGCCTTCACCGGAAAGAAATTGGGCAAGATGTTCGGCAAAACATACTTTTTCTACTATTTCACGGGTGTTCTGGCGATGATCATTGCCCTGATCATTGTAGGGTTAAGCGGGGCTGGAGTCGGATTTCCTACCGGAGAGTTGAAGAAGGTGGAAATAAAAGCTCCACCCAAACTGGTTGATGTGGGACTTGCCATCATTCCAACGAATCCGATCGAGTCTTTAGCCAAAGGGGATGTCCTTCCCATCATCTTCTTTGCCATCGTCCTGGGAATGGCCATGGCTGCCGCAGGAAAACCGGCAGAGCCTCTAAAGAATTTCCTACAGGGCCTGGCCGAGACTATGTATAAACTGGTGGGCTACGTTCTCTGGTATGGCCCGATCGGCGTCTTCGCCCTGATGGCGTGGACAGTCGGAACTCATGGTCTATCCGTTTTAAAACCTTATGCCTATCTCATCTTTCTCGTCTATCTTGCCACCGCCATTCAGGTCTTTATCGTCTATGCGGGGCTCCTTCGAATCTTCAAGATTAGACCTTACCATTATCTGAACAAGATCAAGGAAGCTCCGATCTTTGCTTTCTCCACCTGTAGCAGTTCTGCCACGCTTCCTGTCACCATGCGGGTGACAAGGGCTGCCGGAGTGGGAGACGGGACAACAAGCTTTGTCCTCCCGATGGGTGCCACGGTCAATATGGATGGCACAGGGATGTACCAGGCCATCTGCGCAGTATTCCTTGCCAATGCCTTCGGGATCTCCCTCTCTCTTCATCACTATTTCCTGATCGGAGTGACCGCGCTCCTGGCCTCGATCGGAACAGCAGGGGTTCCCGGAGCGGGCCTGATTATGCTCAGTATGGTTCTGGGCGCCATTGGCGTTCCCATCGAAGGGATTGCATTGGTTGCTGGGATTGACCGTATTCTTGATATGCCTCGAACTGCAGTCAATGTCACCGATGATGCTGTGGCAGCAGCTTTGGTAGGAAAAACAGAGGGAGAGAAGTTGCCGGACGATCTACTGATCAGATAGGCCATTGTTTAAGCGATCCCCTCCTTTCATCCCTAAAATGGAAGGAGGGGATTTTTATCAGAGGGAAAGATGACAGAAAAAATTATTGGGATTCTCGGAGGCATGGGACCAGAGGCCACCATTGACCTTTTCACTAAAATCGTCAAAGGCACCAAGGTCAAAAAGGATCAGGACCATCTTAGGATTCTCATCGACAACAATCCAAAGATTCCGGATCGGACCCTGGCTATTCAGGGCAAAGGGCCCAGCCCTCTTCGTCAACTCATCCAGAGTGCAAAACTTCTGGAGAAAGCCGGGGCGGACTTCATCGTCATTCCCTGTGTGACCGCTCACTATTACTATGCGCCCTTGCAGGGAAAGGTCAAAATTCCTATTCTTAACATTGTTACGGAGACAGTCCATCACATCAAGAAGAGATTGAAGGGGGTTGACAAAATCGGTCTAATCGCAACTACGGGAACGATTCAAACCGGTCTTTTCCAAGAGGCCCTCTCCTCTATCGGGATAGACTCCATTCTTTTAGATACCCCTCTTCAGGAGAATTGGGTGATGGAGGCCATCTATGGGGAAAAGGGGATCAAAACCATCGGACCATCAGAGACCTCGCGGTATTTGATCCTCGAGGTCTCTCAAAGGCTCTTGAGACAGGGCGCCCAGGCCATCCTCGCTGGTTGCACGGAGATCCCCCTCGTTTTGAAAGAGGGAGAGCTTCCTGTCCCGGTCATCGATCCCATCTCTCTTCTCGCTCAAGCCGCCATTGCAATGGCGAGGGGGAGAAAGAGATGATCCGAAAATTTTTCGATAAGATTTATAAGATCGAACTTCCCATCCCGTTTCCATTGAAGACGACCAATGTCTTCCTGATTGATGAACCACCGAGGACGCTTGTCGATACGGGGATTAAGACCGATGCCTCGTTTGAGATGCTGAAAAAGAGTCTGGAGGGGTTAGGGTTTTCCATTCCATCGATCGAACGAATTCTGATCACCCATGGCCATATCGATCATTACGGACAGGCCCAGAAGATATCCTCCCTTTCCGGGGCCCCCATCTACATTCATCCGAAGGAGTATGGAAGAATCCGCTCGGTCATCCATTCCTTCGGCTCTCTGAAATCGATTCTTCTGAGAAACGGCGTTCCGGAAGGTCTGGTCAATCAAGCCATCCGTTTTATGGAATCCACCCAGAAGATGGCCGATTCCCTGGATGAGGCATTCTTTTTAGAGGATGGAGAAACCATCACTTTCGCCTCAATGATTTGGAAGACCATTCACTGCCCTGGCCACAGCCCCGGACTGATCTGTTTCTACTGGCCGGAAAAGAAGACCCTCTTCACGGGTGATCACCTGTTGAAAGAGATCACCCCCAATCCCGTCTTATATGTCCCGAATAACAACTCTCCCCTCCGTCACCCGGGCCTCAAGGAGTATCTCTCTTCCTTGAAAAAGGTGGAGAAGCTGGATGTCGATCTCCTTCTTCCGGGCCACGGAGAAGAGGTTCACGATCCCAGGGGTCTGATCCGGAAGATCACCGGACACCATCAGGAACGAATGGATTACGTCCTTTCCTTTCTCTCTCGGGGGGAAAAGACTCCCTATGAGATCACCCTCGATCTTTTCCCGGGCGTCCCTCCCTTTGAGGTCTTCCTGGGCATCTCCGAAGCCGTCGGCCACTTAGAGATTTTAAAGGAGGAAGGAAGGGTCAGGGTGAGTGAAAAAGAAGGAAAAGACTATTATTCGTCAGAAGCTTAAAATTTTTACGGCTCAATTTTTAAATGTTACCCGATCTTATTCCCCATTACAGCGTTGGTCCTTTCATTGGTTTTGTTGCCAATGCGGTCATGGCGATTCTGTGCCTGGTCACTCTGATTCTCTATCATTCCTATCGTCCCCTCAGGAGCCTCTTTCTTTTTTATCTGCTCTTCACCTTCTTCTTCCTTGGCTGGGTCATCTATGGCTTTCAGAAGTCGCATGCCTCCCTCCTGATGGGGTACAGGATCGACCTCGCCGCATTGGCCCTCCTGCCCGCAAGCTGGGCCTGGTTCAATGCCTCCCTTTCCAATGATCGGCTCGGATGGCTCTCCAGATCGATGATCGGGATAAGCATCCTCCTTGCCGGTCTGGCTCTTCTGGGACAGGGCCCCTGGTTGATGGGAAGCCCCCCTGTCCCTCATGAGATTGCATCAGGTATCCTGAGGCCTCAGTCGAAGGTTCTCAGACCCCTGATCCATTCCTTCTCCCTTCTCATTTGCCTGTTTTATTTCCTGCTTACGGTTCACAAATTATGGCGAATGAAGGCGAAGAGACCGGCCTATCTCCTTCCTTTTGCTGTTGGAATGGCGTTCTGGTTTCTGGGGGGGCTCCACGACGCTCTCCGTTCCGCAGGGATCCCTGTTCCCATCGATGGCCAGATCTTATGGTTTACCTCGTTCTGGCTATCGATCTTTCTGACCATCACGGTTACCCTCCATTTCCGATCCCTGGAGTCGGCCATCCGTGAGGCCAGAGATGTCTTCGAAAAGTTCGTCCCTCCGGCTTATCTTCGCCGCATTGCATCCCGTGGCCTTGGATCGATCCGTCCAGGAGAGGCTGATCAGCAGTGGGCAACTATCCTCTGTTGCGATATTCGCGGATTTACCGCTTTATCAGAACGCCTCCCTCCGGGCCAACTGATCACCCTTGTCAATCAACTCTATGAGGAGATCGCTCATGTGGTAAATGCGAAACAGGGGGTGATCGACAAGTTCCTCGGAGATGCGGTCTTATGTATCTTTGAAGGGGCCGATTCGGCCCGGCGGGCGGTTGCCTGCGGAGCGGAGATGCTCGCCGCAGTCAGGGCGTTTAATGCTGAGAAGGATTCTCCTGTGAATCAATCGATTCAGATCGGCATCGGCATTCACTGTGGACCGGTCATTCTGGGAACGATCGGCTCCTCCGAGCGGATGGATTCCACTGTTCTGGGGCTCACCGTCAACCTCGCCAAGCGCCTCGAAGAATTAACCAAGTCCCTAAAGGTTGCGATGCTCATCTCGGATGAAGTTGCCCGCCAATTGCCCGATGGACATCCTTACAAATTACGGAATCTCGGAGAGGTTTCGGTAAAAGGGAGTTCATCGCCCCTCACCGTTTATGAAATGGTGGAAAGCTAAAAAGAACTATGAAAAACTACTTTTCGCTTTCTGATTACACACCTGCCTGCCGGTAGGCAGGGATTTCAAAAAATGATTCCAGAGATTTTTCTTTATTCATCAATGCTTTTCTAGCCTTTTAATCGGTCCCTAATCGATGTAATCAGAGATTTATAGGCTTTTTTAGAAATCTCTCAGAAGACACTGAACTTAAAATATTTCTTGGGACTGGCTTTGATATCCTTCAATAGCTCCTTTAACTCACCCGCCGCCCCTTTGAACTCATCGAGGGTCTCCTCTAACTCTTTGATCAGCTCCTTGTCTTTCAGCAAAGCTCCTGCCAGACCCTCTCCCTGGTCGATCCTTTTCAGAATGGAAGAGAGATGGGCCGACGATTGATTCAGGTTGTCATAGAGGGAAGGATCATCGATCATCCGTTTCAGTGTCCCAGTTTTTTCATTCAATCCTTTGCTAAATTTTTCAATATCCTGGCTGATCTGTTCGATGTTCTTTGTTAATTTCTCTATGGATGAAACGGTCTCCAGGGCTTTATCATATAGGGAAGGATCCTCCACCAGTTTTTTGAGTGTTCCCTGGCTCTCGTTCACCTTTCTGGCTATTTCTCCTACGGACTCGTTCGTCTTTTTTGCAAACTCTTCTACGGAGGAAACAGCCGAGACCATTCTCTGATAGAGGGAGGGATCCTCCACGAACATCTTGAGCGTCCCCCTGGAGCCCCTGATCTCTTCCAGGGTAAGGGATAAGGTCTTGACGCTTCGATTGAGGTTATCATAGATGGAAGGGTCGGTCAGAAATTTGGCCAGCGTCCCCTCTCCCTTCTCTATCCTCAGCAGGAGGCTGTCCAGTTTTTCGATAAACTCGCCTATCTTTCCGATGGAGACCCCAGCAGTCTCCATCACCTCTGAGATCTCTACGGGAACCGAACCTTTGATCATCTCCTCCCGTCCCATCGGCTCCTCTTTTGGAGAGCCCGTGCTGAGCTCGATATATTTGTCACCCAGAAGCCCCATGGTCAAAATGCTTGCCCGGGCATCCTTCTTAATAAATCCCTGAACGCTCTTTTTGAGAGAGATCGTCACCACCGTCCCGAGGTCTCGATCCAGATCGATCTTTCTGACAGAACCCACTTCTGTCCCGAAGATCCAGACAGGGGCCCCTTTTCGCAACCCCCTCACATCCTGAAACTGGACCTTCAGATCGATCTTCGGCGAGAAGATCTTCTCGATCCCTCCTGCAAAAAAGATCGCAACCAGAAGCACCAGAAGGGCAAGGGTGATCACCCCCCCCACCTTTAACTTCGACCACCTCAGTTGTTTTCTCATGTCAAACATCTCTCTCCTCCGTAGGCCGACGGATCATCCGTTACAATGGATACTCAGTTCTCCGAGAAAGATCCGGATCTCGGGAATGGTTGAACCAAGGAGCGCCTCTCTGCTCCCATCAAAGATGATCCTGCCCCCCTTTAAAAACATGAACCGGTTTGCCAACCTGAAGGCGTCAAAAATCTTATGGGTAACAATGATAAATCCCCCTCCCTGCTCGGAGATGTCGAGAATTAATTTACAGATGACATCCGCACTGACAGGATCGAGACCTGTGGTGGCCTCATCATAGAGAAACATCTTCGGCTGAAACGCAGCCATCGATCTCATGATGGCCACCCTTCGATGCATTCCGCCGCTGAGCTCCTCGGGCATGTGTCCGATTGCCTGTTCCAGCCCCACCCTTCTCAGCAATTCCCTCACCTTCAGGCCGATCTCCTCTTCGGTCATCCCCGTATATTCTCTGAGCGGAAAGGCCACATTCTCCTTCACGCTCAAAGAATCGAAGAGGGCTCCTTCCTGGAAGACCATACTGAATTTGATCCGGATATCCCGGAGTTCATCCTCTGTTTTTTCGGTGATGTCCTCCCCGTCGATCAGGATTTTTCCGGAGTCCGGCCTTAAAAGCCCGATGATCAGTTTCAGGATCGTCGTCTTGCCGTCTCCGCTTCCTCCGAGTATGGCCACTCTTTCGTCCTCGTGGACAGAAAAACTCAAATCGTTGAGGACGAGACGATTTCCATAAGAGAAAGAGATGCGGTCAAATTCGATCATACACTAAATCCTAAAACATAGAGCAAGATTCTGGTCAGTATGAAATCGGAGACGATGATGGCGATAAAAGAGGCGACCACGGCTCTGGTAGTCGTCCGCCTTAGCCCGATTGCGCCGCCTTTGGTAGAGAGTCCCATATAACAACTGATGCAGGCGATCAGATAACCGAAGATAAAGGGTTTGATCGACCCTGCCAGCACATTCTCGTAGATCATGATATCCCGTATCGAGCTCCAGAAAAATGCGCCGCTCTGATGGCTCACAAAGACGGCGATATAATAGGCCCCGAAAAAAGAAACGCAATCGCCGACGATCGTGAGAACGGGCAACATGATGAGGGCACTTAATATCCTCGGAGTGACCAGCTTTTTCACCGGATCGACGCCGAAGACTCGGAGGGTATCGACCTGGTGGCCGAGCACCATCGACCCCAGTTCAGAGGCCATGCCCGAACCCACCCTTCCTGCAAAAACCATTGCTGTCAGCACAGGTCCGATCTCCCTGATGATAGCGATCCCCACAATCTTTCCCGTATACATTTTCATTCCGAGCCTTGAAAGCTCTGCAGAGAGTTGCAGGGAGAGGGCCATCCCAATGAAGAGGGAGATGAGCAGAACGATGAAAAACGAGCCAGATCCGGCATAGTCCATCTGTTCAATCATATCCTTAAAATAGAAGGGACGTCTTATTATCCCCATTATTCCGTGAAAGGAGAGGAGGTAAAAATCCTGGAGGTCGCTGATGAACTCTTTGATTCTCTTCTTCATAGATGAAAAATAGTCTACCAAATTTCTATGGGCAGTTTCAATCAATATTTAAAAAACCCTTACCTCCTTTACAAAGGGGGCGAGGGGGAAATCGGAAAAGTTGACCGGAACATGCCCCGTCCCGCCAAAGCGGGATAGGCGGGGTCAAGGGGCACAATAGAAAATGAGATTACCTTAACGTTGCAATGAAAAGGGAGGTGGGCATGCTTCCAATCCTTTACAATTGCGGATCATTTTATATGTTTTATGGGAAACGGTCGATGTCACCTGAGGTGACCTTGGACGTATGCTTGAAACCTGAGCAGCAAAACGATAAAAGGTGCCGCTGTAAAGGATTTCCAGCATACCCACCTCCCTTTTCGTATGATATTTACGCAACTGCAAGGATTACCTTGCCGGGAAGCTCCGCCCTACGGGCGGAGCGTTTCACTCGATTACTGAACCGTCTCTCCGGGTTTTACAACCAGCACTTTCGTCGGTGGCACCTCCTTCATCAATTTTACAAACTCCTCGGTTGTTCCTGTTAAAACCGGAAAGGTTCCATAATGCATCGGGATCACATATTTCGATCCGAGGAGCTTTGCCGCATAGGCGGCCTCTCGTGGATCCATGGTGAAATGGCTTCCTATGGGAAGGAGGGAAAGCTCCGGCTTGTAAATTTCACCGATGATCTTCATATCTCCGAAAACACCGGTGTCTCCAGCGTGATAAAGGGTAAAGCCATTCTCAAATCGAATGACGAATCCTGCCGGCTCCCCTGTGTAGATGACCTGATCTCCCTCAGTCACGCTCGAACTGTGAAGGGCGTGGACCATCGTGATGGCAATACCATGAGAGGTAAACGTCCCCCCTTTGTTCATTCCTGTAACATTCTTGGCGCCCTTCCTGGTCAGGTATCTTCCCAATTCGGGCATGGCAACGATCCTTGCATTCGTCTTCTCTGCGATAGAGAGAGTGTCGCCCACATGATCTCCATGTCCATGGGTCACGAGGATGAGATCCGCCTTCTCAACGGTTTTTAGTTCCGGCGGGGTCTTCGGATTTCCGCTCAGAAAAGGATCGATGTAGATCACCACGCCCTTAGGTGAAACAACCTTAAAGGCGGAATGGCCGAGAAAGGTGATCTTCACCTCTTTGCCGATCTCAGTGGCATAAAGTGGAACAGAAATGAGAAGAAGGAAGAGGGGAATGATCCACAAAACCGTTTTTGTCTTTTTCATCGTCAATACCTCCTTTTTATGATTTGATGGTTAAACTTTTTAGCAAATTTTTGGGGTTTTGAAAAGGTTTGTCTCACTTCTTGATCAAACCCTTTGTCTTCCAGAAGAGGTTCGAAAGGTCACAGAGCCTTCTTCCCCAGAATGGGCTCGATGATTTCCTCGCATCGGGATGGATGAAACAGAACTGTCTGCATTTCAGTTGATTCAGCTTTCTCTCGAATTCTTTCCCATCCCTTACACCCTCAAAATAATCCGGAATCCAGTATCCCAAAGATGAAAAGGCATTCTCTCTGCCGGAATGGTAATGATAGAAATCCATAAAATTCCAGAGTGAAGTCTTCACGCCGAATGTCTCCGGATCGAGATGCCACGGAGAACCCGGCTCCATCTCAATCGTAAAGGTGCGAATTCCTTTCACATTGGGATAGCTGCTCCGGATCTCCTTCTGAAGCCGGATCGTCTCTTCAATATCCTCCTCTTTCTCAAAGGGTACGCCCATCGTGAAGAAGAGGTCGCAGAAGACCTCGTGATCCTTTAACCGATCGAGGCACTCCATCAGATCCCGATTCGTATAGGCATTTCCCTTATGAACTTTTCTCAGCCGATCCGATCCGACATCCGGTGAAATGCCGATCAGAGATTTCGGCCCTGGAAAGGTCTCTTTAAAAGATTGGATAAAATCGACCGTGGGTAATCCGAACGATTCGAAGAAACATTCCATCCGGATCTTCTCCTCGCGGATTCGGGAGAAGAGCTTTAGAAAGTATGCCGGTTTCCCGGGATAAGGATCAAAGCAGATATGAAAGGTCTCATACCCGAAAGAGAGGGCTTCTCTGATCGACCCGAGGACCTCCTCCACCCCTCTGAAGATGACCTCTTTTCGGCCGGTAATCGTCTTCTGAGAGGGGATGTTGCCACTGCACCACGTGCATTGAACAGGGCAACCTCTGCCCAGGGTGAGATGATAAATGGGTGATTTCAGAGAATACATCCAGAAATTTTTCTCTCTTGAGACGCCCTTCACATAGAAAGGTTGTCCGATGTAACGGATATAGGTTGAATAATTTTTCAGCAGGGGGAAGTTCGTGAAAGAGAGCCGGTTCAGATCCTCCTCTGAGGCCACATAAGAAAGGGGGTTGATCATGATCCTCCCATTTCTTCTCCATGTGAGATTCGGGATGGAGAAGAGATCCTTTTCTCCCTGACGGATGGCATGGACTAATTCCAGGATGGGAGTTTCAGCTTCTCCTCGAATCACCCCATCGACTTCATCAAAGTTCCTCATGATCTCTTCATGAAAGAAGCTGGCTGTAAATCCTCCAAGAAGAAGATAGACGGAGGGAAAAACCTCTTTCACTTTCCTGGCCACTTTCATGACATCGAAACTCTGATGGTGCCAGTGGAGATCAAGGGCAACGATCCGTGGGCTCTTCTCTTTGATGTAATCGACAAGGGAGAAGCGAGGATCTTCGATCCATTCCACTCCTAAATGGACAATCTGGGTTGAGATGTTGTCCCGTTGGAGGAGATCGGCCAGACCTAAAAGCCCCATGGGCAGGAAGTTGATCCAGGTGAATTCACCGATGGGCCGGTAATAGTTATGTAACTTGAGGACATGGAGGAAAAGACAGTCCACTTGCTTCATCGGGAGGATTGTAAAATGTCAGGAGACTGTATTGCAACCCCGCCTTAAAATTGGAAAAGAGCAAAGCGCATGGGGCATAGGGTTAGCATTTTTAGCGCTATGCCCCATGCGCCTGGCTAATTTGACTCGACAACTTTTTCATGGATGACAATTCAATGATTGGACGGCTTGTGAACAGATAAAATGGGAAAAATTAAGAAATGGAACGACTTTCTATTTTTTCAACGCGGTGTTTGATCTCGGCAAATTCCTTTTCAAGGGTCGTCAGACGTCTGTCTAATTCCGCATAGGAGAACTTTACGGCTGCTAAAATTTCCTGCCTTGTCTCCTGAATCTCTGTTTTCAATTCCCGGTGGATTCTATCGATCTTACCATCGAGGGTGGTCACCTTGACATCGAGGGCATTTACCTTACCATCGAGGGTGGTCACCTTGGCATCGAGGGCATTTACCTTACCATCGAGGGTGGTCACCTTATCTTCGAGGACAATCACTTTACCATCGAGTGCAACCACCTTACCATCAAGGGCAGTTACCTTGCCATCGAGAGCAATAACAGCTTGGGCAATCGGTTGGGTCTTATTGTCTATTTCCTCCTTCAGTTCTTGGCGGGTCCTATCCAATTTTTCATTTACATTTGCAACACCTTCAGCAACTTGCTTGACCTGGCTAATGACTTCTTCAGAAATAATATGAAAATTGTGAATAATCTCCTCCTTAAAGCTTTTCAAATCTTCTTTGGTTCCCCCTCCTTTACGTACGCTCATGTGAACTTTCCCTCTTGATTAGTTTCAGTGTTGTTAAAATGGCATAAAATCTAAAATCGGTCAAGATTTTTCTTCTCCTCACACCAACTACTCATAAATCAAAAATTCTGCCAATAGCGTAGACCCCAGGACTTTTTGCTTTCTTCCCTATTGCCATGTGGAATTAGAGGGGGATAAGCGTTAATTTTCAACTACTTCCCTGCTTTGACTTTTGCCGGGCCGAGATGGGTCCACCCCTCCACTCCAATGTTCTATGCCATTTGTTTGAGGATGGCTCGGGCCGCAAAGAGGCCTGAGAGACTGGCTCCCACGATGCCATGGGAGGGTCGGGCATAGTGGCCGACCCGAAAGAGTCCGGGAACGGTAGTTTGATGGGAAGGTCTCAAATGTCCGGTCTGCTCAGGTGTGGAGGCAAGGCCATACATGGCGCCTTGCTCATTTCCCGTATATCGCTCCAGCGTCAACGGAGTGGCGGCTTCGTAATAGAGGAGGTGATTTCTTAAATCAGGAATCAACTTCGATTCCACCTGCTGGAAAATCTTCTGACAGAATTCTTCTTTGATCTGCTGACGTTTGCCTGGACTTTGCTTTCCCCATTCTTCCCTGTACTGATAAGGGGCGATTACAAGAATTTTTAGGATGTGCTGTCCATTCGGTGCCAGCGAAGGGTCCAGTAGCGTGGGAACCGATACGATCAGTGTGGGGTTCTTCGGGATCTCACCCCTTCGCATCATCTGATATTCCTCTTCCAGGTCGGAGAGGGCTCGAACATAGGTGAAGTAGGGAAGGCCCATTTCATTCAGGTCCAGGTCAGTTGCCACATAGAGGATAAAACTGGAGAGGGAATATTCGAATCGTTCCGTCTTTTTCAATAAGGGTCTTTGAAATTCCGGCGGAAGCATCTTCGTGAGAAGATTCGGGTTGACATTGGAGATGATCAGGGGCGCATCGAATACCTTTCCCTCCTCTGTGAGAACTCCTGCCGGCCTTCCATCTTTCATCAGGATTTGATCCACTTTGGTATTTAATAAGATCTCTCCGCCGGAATTGAGAAATGAATCCGCCATGACTCGGGAAACCCTTCCCATTCCCCCTTTGGGGTAGAAAACGCCTTCCATCAGGGCTTTGCTGATGAGAGCGGCCACGAAGAGAAAGGATAGCCGCGAAGGGGGTTCTGTCGCAGGAAGGGTGTGAAGGGCCATCTTGATTTCCCCTCCCCTGAACAGGCGATCGAGAATCGTTTGATGATTGGTCCTGTGAAGCCGGATAAGATTCCTGAAATAGAAAGGGAAGAGAATCCTTTTGGCCAAGGTTATTCCGGAGTAGGACCTTATCTCGTCTCCGATCCGTTTTACCAGAGAAAGATAGGTTTTCAATCCCTTCTCTTCCTCGGGAAAGAGATCCGTCAGCGCATCGGCATAAGAGGAAAATCCACCTTGTTTGAGAGAGATCTCAAATCCGGGATAGATGTTTCTAATGTGATGGATGGGGATAAACTCTATGGCCTCATGGGCGTCGATCTCTCTCAGAATCTGATAAAACTCTCCTCCCTCCTGACATCCTCCGAGAAAGGTTCCTGTCGCATCAAAGGTATATCCTTCCCTTTTGAAAGAGACGACATAGCCTCCCACCCGTCCCTCTTTTTCGAGAAGAAGGATCTTCCATCTTTTCCTGGCCAGGAGCGCAGCGACAGTCAATCCTCCCATTCCGGCCCCGATCACGATGGCGTCACAGCGTTTAGGGTTCACGTGATCTCCTCTCGAATAGAATCAGGAGCGTCGGGAGAAGCGTGAGCGAGGCGATTAAACAGAATCCCATCCCTAAAATCGTCACCCATCCCATGGTGGAGAGGGCCTGGTATCGGGCAGTGACAAGGGAGCCGAATCCCAACATCGTCGTGATGGAACACATTGCCATCGCTCTGCCTGTGGCGCCCAGAGCGTGGATCGGATATTTGCCTCCCCCCTCCAGATAACGGTGCATCAAATGGATGCTGTTATCGATGCCCATTCCAATGATCATTGGAAGGATGACCGCATTAACGAAGTTGATCCGGATTCCAAAAAGAACCATCGCCCCTAACATCCAGATCAGCCCCATCCCCAGGGGCATCAATGTAAAAAGAGTGATCCTCCATCTTCTGAAATGAGAAAAGACCAGGAGGAGAATAACCAAAAGTGAAATGGGCGCGAGCAGGAACAGGTCCCCCTTGACCCCCCGGAGGATCTCCGATTCCACCTTCTCTGCTCCTGTGATCGAAACACCCGGAAGGTCTCTCTCCAGTTGATCAAGGGATAGTCTCCCCTTTTGATAGTAGATTTGAGAGACGACCCTGTATGTCTCTCCCCGCTTCTTGAGGAGAGGTTCAATCCCCTTTTTCAAAGGGCTTTGCTCCAAAGAGGCGATCAGCGTTTCAGGCGAAAATATCTTTTCCTTGCCCGGGTTCATCGCTTCAAGGCTCTGGAGGATATCCTGGAACTCACCCGCTTCAAATCCATTCTCATTTAAGGCTTTGATGAAATCCTTTCTCACCTTTTTGAGGTCGATCGATTCACGAATCGCTTTCCCGATCCTCTTCTGTTTTTCCGGAGAAGGGATGAGCGAGGAGAGAGAGACGAAGGAATCGATCTTCCCGTCTTTTTGGTATCTGTTTAGGATGTGGGTCGTCTCTTCCTCTCTGGAGAGGAGCGCAGATAGGTCTTTCCCCTCCTGAATGACCATTGCCTCCCATCTTCTTCCTCCAAAAGCCTTTGTCATCCGGTCTAAAACCTCAAGGGATTTTATCTCCTTCGGCCTCAGGTTTCTGAAATCTCTTTCCACTTCGACCTGGAAGGCAAAGAAGGCGAAAAAGAGGGTGATCCCGATTAAGGTGAACAGAGTGTGCAGGGGATACCTCTCAAGAAGGGAGGAGAGGGTTTTGAACCTCAAGATTTGAATGGGCGGATAGGAATGGGCCTTCTTCCGTCCATCGACCCATATGAGAAAGGAAGGAAGGACAAAGGTGATGCAGAGGAGCGCACAGAGGAGTCCGATTGAGACGATGAATGCCAGTTCCACGATTCCCCTCACACGAGAGAAGTAGAGAATGGCGAAGGCAAAGATCGTTGTAAAGGCTCCTGTCCAGACGCCCAAACCTGTCTCGGTCAGGGTGGTTTCAAGGGCGGATGGGACATCCCTTCCCAGCGCCCTCTCCTGCTGGTATCGATCATAGAGATGGAGGGCGAAGTCAATCCCCAGGCCGACTAAAATCGCCGCGAAAGCGCTCGTCAGAATGTTCAAACTTCCCAGGGTGAGGGAAGCGATCCCCATCGTCAACTGGATTCCCCCAAAAAGGGGAAGACCGACAAAGAGGAGAGTGATCCATCTCCGATAGACAAAGAAGAAGAGAAAGAGGACGAGGATGAGGGAGGTGATGAAGGAGCTCTGCATATCGAACCGAAGGGTCTTTGCCTCGGCAGTGGCAATGGGATGGGCGCCGGTAAAGGAGACCCTTATGCCCTTGATCTCCTCAGTATGGGCCGGGGATACAAATTCTTTCAGTTTTTCCATCAAAGCGCTGGAGAAAGGAAGATCGGTGGCGGGTCGCAGAGGTTCTGTGATGATTAAAAGGGTGCTTCCGTCTTTCGAGAGAAAGAGATGGCTCGACTCATCGAACTCCATGCCCTTCATCCCTGCCCTCCACTTCTCCATGAAGAGCCACCGCATCTCAAAAGGGTCGACCCGGATCAAATCCTTCATCGCAAAGGAGGCCTGGCTGATCAAAACCCTCTTGTTCTTCCGAACCTGTTTGGCGATCTCTGATTCTGTCCACTTCTCCTTCAACTTTGGAATATCCCCTTCATCAAGGAAGAGATGGGGATGGGTGAGAAAGAGCGAGAAGGCCGGCATGGCCTTTTCCAGGTCCTCCGCCTCCACTTTCTGGTAGCGGACATTTTTAAAAGCTGCTTTCCCATCGACTTCCAGCCTTTTTAATCCTTCTGCCATCCTCATGCCGGAATCGATGAAGCGCTCACCTTCGATTCCCTTGTCCTTCTCCAGAAGAACGAAAAGGAGATCGAATGTTCCAGCCTCCTTCAGATTCTCCATATAGAGTTTGATGGGTCCCTTTTCCGCAGGAAAGAGTTTCAGAAAGTCAGGATCGAACTTGAGCTTGCCGGTGAGAAGGAAGGCCATCGCAAAGAGGCCAATGAAGATGAGAAGGATCTTCCGGTGGTGACGAAGAGAGAGATGGGCAATGCCTCTGAGTATTTTCTTTCTCATGATTGAAAGACGCTTATTGAAGGAAGACGAAAAGGATTATAACAGAAGCGTATCAAATAGGAAAATCAGAAACTGTTTAACACTTTGGAAAAGAGACCTGATCAAGATATCGTAATATCCCAAATCCCTCTCAATCCCCCTTTTTCAAACTCATCTTTACCCATAAATGTAGTCGCTGGACACAAGGGGCACTCCGACTGATCCCCCATCCCCCTCCTAACCTCCCCCTTGAGAGACTGTGTCGCAATCGCGAGCAAAGGGGAAGAGGCAGTCAGGTTCCAAAGTTTTAGGATGCGGGTCTTTTAGATGATGGGAAATTGTCACTTGTATAAAATCAAATGTTTTCATATGCTTGGCACGCCTGAATCCGAACGGCTAAAGGTAACCGCCCTAAACCTTTTCCACCCGACCGCCTCTCCCCCTTTTCAAAAATGGGGTTTTTTCATATTACGACACAGTCTCTTCAGGGGGAGGGTCGGGGTGGGGTATCCTAAGTCTCAATTGCACCAATCGTACGTTTCCTCCTTGTGCTCAGCCCCTCGACTTATGGGACATGTTAAGTTTTTCAAAGGGGGAAGTATTTCTCCTCCCTTTGGAAAAGGGAGGTGGAGAGGGATTTTATGAAGTATTTTTCAAAAAACTAAACGGTCACTAAAATCGTATTTATGAAAAAGCCCTTTACAAGAGAGACAAGATCGAATTAAAATGCAAGGCCATGGGCATCAGAAAGATATTAAGCCGTGATTTTTTTCTCACCTTCTCGGCTCAACTGACCTTCTCCTCCTCCCTCTTCATTCTCATCCCAACCCTTCCGATCTACCTTGCAAGGCTGGGATCCGCCGAAGCAGAGATCGGCATACTGATCGGAACCTCCAGCGTCTCCTCTCTCATCCTGAGACCCTTTATCGGAAGGGCCCTTTTACGAATTCCTGAAAAAAACTTCATGCTCTGGGGCGCTCTCCTCTTCATCCTCTGCTCCATCGCCTATATCTTTCTGCCTCCTTTCTGGCCTTTCTTAATGATCAGGGTTTTTCATGGATTTGGGTTTGCGCTCTTCTATACGGCATCGACCACCTTCATCGCCAATATCAGTCCGGAGGAACATCGGGGTCAAAGTATCAGTTATTTCTTCCTGGCCTTCAATTTTGCTTTTGCCCTGGCGCCTTCTTTCGGAATGTTTTTAATCAACCGGTTCAACTTCACCGTCCTCTTTTTAGTCTGCACGGCCCTGTCTCTTTGCTCTCTATTCTTATCCACACGATTGAACAGGAGAGAAGAACATCTTCCGGAGGATCTTTCGACAACAAATTTACCCATTCTTTCCCGAAAGGCTCTTCCGCCTGCTGTCATGGCATTCTTCACTCATATTATCTGGGGAGCGCTAACCGCTTTCTTCCCTCTTTATGCCCTGGAGCATGGAATGAGTAATCCCGGACTTTTCTTTGCGGCATTTGCCGTCATGCTGATTCTGGGCCGGACTTTTGGCGGAAGGATACTGGATCTCTACAGCAGAGAAAAGGTGATTTTCCCCTGCCTCCTGACCTATATTATAGCAACGGTCATCCTCGCCTTCTCGGAAACAACACCCATGTTTATTCTGGTCGCCATCATCTGGGGCGCTGGAAATGCTTTTGCTTTTCCGGCCTTCGTTGCCTATGCGATTGACCTCGCCGGTCCCTCCCGGGGGCCGGCGCTGGGGACATTCACAGCCCTCTCTGATCTGGGAGTTGGGCTGGGCGCCGTGATCATGGGCATCGTCCTGCGTCTGACCAACTTTCAGACGATGTTCCTCTGCCTGGCGTTCACCGGGGTCATCAATCTTATTTACTTTTATCTCTTCGTGATGAAAAAGGCAAAATTGAACAGGGCCATTTATATGATGGAACAGGTCGAAAAATGAAAATACTGGTCATTGTCAATCCTGCGGCAGGGGGCGGAAAACCCCTCCGTCTTCTACCCAGAATCAAACGCTGGCTCTCTGAATCACCCCACGGATTTATGGTCGTTATCCCGAAATCACCGGAGGAGATGCGCTGTGAAATTGTGAGGGCCTCTGATCAGGGGTTCGATGCCATCCTCCTTTGCGGAGGGGACGGAACGGTCCACGACGCCCTTCCCGCAATCCTCAGCACGAACCTTCCCTTTGGATATCTCCCGGGTGGCAGGGGCAATGATTTTGCCCGGAACACCGGCTTTACAACAAATTTAAGAAAAAGTTGCCGCATTCCTTCCAATCCATCGTTTCATCAATTGGATTTGCCGACCGTCAATCAAACGCTTTTTATCAGCACGGCCTATGTGGGGTTTGATGCTGAAGTCAACAGGCTGGCCAATGATGGGAAGGGGTACTTTGACGGGAAGTTGGGATATACGATATGCGTCCTGAAGACCCTTAAAAATTATAAACCTTTTGAGATAGAGATGACCATCGATGGTCACCGTTTCAGAGAACGCGTCATGTTGATAACCGTTGCCAATGGCCCTTATTACGGAGGAGGCATGAAAATTGCTCCTCAGGCCATCATGGATGATGGGGTGCTGAATATCTGCATGGTAAAAGAGATCTCAAAGTTGGAACTGTTAAGGCAATTTCCAAAGGTTTTTAACGGAACTCACATCACCCATCCTAAAATCGTCATGGCCTCCGGCAAAAAAATAAAAATCACTTCGGATGAGTCTCGAGAAATTTTTTCCGATGGGGAGTACGTCGGAGTCCTCCCTGCGGAGTTCACCATTGGGCCTAAGCCCCTGCGGGTTCTATTTCCGGGTAAAGAAAAGGAGAAAAAATGAAATCAGTCAAAAAATGGTTGGCGACGGGATTCGTAATTGTTCTTCTCTTCCCCTGCTTCGTCTTCGGAAAAGAAATTCACCTCACTATCATCCACACGAACGACATGCACTCCCACCTTCTCGGGCTTTCGCCCAATCTCGATTATTCGCCTTTTAAAACCGGGGATGATGCAACCCTGGGCGGATGGGCAAGAGTGGCCACCGTGATCAAATCGGAGAAGGCGAAGCGGACAAACCCTACCCTGGTGGTTGACGCTGGAGATTTTCTCATGGGCTCTTTCTTTCATATGATTTCAAGGGAGGAGGCCCTGGAACTCAGGCTGATGAAAGAGATGGGCTACGATGTGGTCACTCTTGGAAATCACGAATTTGACCTCATGCCAAAAGGATTGGCCCGAATCATCACCTCTGCCCAACAAAAAGGCGGAATACCGGAGATCGTCTTTTCGAGCGCCATCTTTAATCAGGAGAACCCTGAGGATGATACGCTCGAGGAAATTTTTAAAAAGGGATGGGTCAAACCCTACACGGTGAAAGAAATACAGGGGATCCGGATTGGGCTTTTCGGCATCATGGGAAAGGATGCGGCAGAGGTCTCACCCTTTGCCCGGCCGGTCAAATTCAAAAACCCGATCGAGATCTCGCGGGAGATAGTAAAAATTCTCAGGGAGAAGGAAAAGGTAGATCTGATCATCTGCCTTTCCCACGGCGGGCTCTCAGAGAAAAAGTCGCGCTCGGAGGATGAACTGTTGGCAAAGGAAGTCCCTGGCATTGATATCATTGTAAGCGGTCATACCCATACCAAGCTCACCCAGCCACTTCGGGTCAAAGAAACCCTCATCGTTCAGGCTTATGCCCATGGCAGGAATGTCGGTGTTCTCGATCTCGCCTATGAGAAAGGTCGGCTCACGTTAAAACAATACGCCCTGGTAGAGGTGGATGACCGGATTCAGGGAGACGAGAAAATTCAACGGGCAATCGAATCCTCCATCAGCCTGATCGAACAAAAGATCCTTAAGGAACATGGCCTCACCTTTCAGCAGGGGTTGGCCAAGACCGGTTTTGATCTGACCCTGACGACTGATGAATCCAATCTTGGCAATCTCATTGCGGATTCAATCCAATGGGCAGTAAACAGAATTGATTACGACCCAAACGATCCTGTCTCCAAAGTGGTTGTTGCCATTGAATCGAATGGAGTCATTCGGGATGATCTTCTCAAAGGGAAAACCGGGAAGGTTGCGGTCTGCGATCTTTTCCGCATCGTCCCTCTTGGGATCAGTCGGGCGGACGACACCATGGGATACCCGATCATCACCTGCTATCTCCATGGACACGAGATCAAGAAGATCCTCGAGGTGGTGACCAGCATCTATCCGATGAAGGGGCGAAAATTCTTCCTTCAGGTTTCAGGCCTAAAATTCAAATATAATCCCAACCGGATGATCTTTGACCGGGTAACCGATATTGCGATTGGAAGCGAAGAGGAAGGATTTCGTCCTCTCAACTATTCGGAGTCAAACAAGGCCCTATACAGGATTGCCGCCAATCTTTACAATGCGACTTTCATCAGCTTTGTGGGTCGCTTTACCTACGGCACCCTCAACATCGTCCCAAAGGACCGTAAGGGCACCCCCCTTGTTTCTGAGGGGCCAATAGGCAATCCCTTCGATCTCCTTCTGCCTTTGAGAGTAGATGAAAATAAAGAAAAACCTGGCATTCAGGAATTGAAACAATGGATCGTCCTGATGGATTATGTGAGAAGTTTTCCGGATAAGGATGGAGATGGAACCCCTGACATCCCTGACAAATATAAAGGAAAACTTGGGAGGATTGTTAAGGAGCCAAGCTGGAATCCAATTCGCCTTCTCTCCCGAGGCACCTACGTCACCTGGATCGCTTTTGGCGCAATCGTCATCATCCTTCTTATCGTCGGATCAGTGGCTTACTTTGTGGTGAGAAAGGTAAAACGGATAACTCAAACCAAACAGGCTTTTTAGGCTTCTCATAGAAAATAGATCGTCCCCCCCCTTTTTCTGTGTAATCAGAGATTACCAGGCTTTTCGGAAATCTCTGGAACTCTGTTTGACAGAATCAATTAGCAAGCATAGAATTTTAGGAAATTACAGTCTGTAGTTCAATAATTGTTATTCCAGAGAAATGAATAACAGACACATTTAACAATTTCGCCGTAAAGGGCACTGGCGATGAAAGGTATATTCAGTGTCGAAGATCGTTATCATTCTTTGATCAAGGGAAATAGTCGATGCCTGCTCAAAGCTGACCCTATGCTTTCTTAAGTTTATTTTTGCCTTAGTGGGGTCCCAGTCAAAATAATAACGCACTTACTACTCCAATTTATATTCCCTTTTTTATCTTACACATGGTGCTCACCGGCGTGGTGTGCCGTTTTGCCCCGTCCGGTACAGCTATGTGTTCGCTTCATCGGTAAATATCCTTTCGATGACCAACCTTCACTATCCAGATAGAAAGGACCTCGTCTTGCACGGAATACACAATTCGGTATCGGCCTTGATGGACACGATACCTTTCCTGGCCGGTGAGTTTTTCGCAGCCTGACGGCCGTGGATTGTCGGCCAGCGCCTTAATACGACGCAAACATATTGCGGCGGCCTACTACCTGCTGGGCGAAGAGTTTGACCGTGATCCATTCCTGATCTTCAAACTACGCGGGATGAGCAGGGATGAATTGGTCGGGCTTCTGGACCAGACCGGCGATAAAATAACCACCAAGAAAGCTAATCATAAATCTCGCTTCATCCATGAGGGTGAAGAAAAGGCCTCTTTGTCTGAGCCGCTGACTTCAGATGTGTCAAGGTTTTGGTCAGGGGGCAGCGTATCCGATGATTGGCTTGGGGGAGCGCTGATTCCGCGAGTGCCTGCGACTTTACCTAAAAGGCTCGGTAATTTTCCCTTCTGGCGCGGTGAAGAGCGGTTTCTGGATGCAATCGAGCCGATTTACGTTCAGGCTTCGCCATTGGGCTTGAATGTATTTCTCGGAGAAAAAGGTCAAATTGATGATTCTTTAAAATAAGGCCTGGAAAAAATTCCGAAGCGATAAACAGCGGGTCAGGAGACCCGCCTTTACCCGGGGTAGGTCAAAACAAGGCCTGGACGAAGTCAGTGGCGTTAAATTCTTTGAGGTCGTCGATTGCTTCGCCCACGCCAATATATCGGATTGGAATTTTTAATTCCTCTGTAATTCCTACGATGATCCCGCCTTTGGCTGTTCCATCTAATTTCGTCAATGCAATTCCTGTGACTCCGATGGCTTCGTTGAAAAGTTTGGCCTGAGAGATGGCATTCTGACCTGTCGTGGCGTCAAGGACGAGAAGGATTTCATGGGGCGCTCCCGGGCATTCTCTCCCGACAATTCGCTTCACCTTCTTCAACTCCTCCATCAGATTGACTTTGGTCTGGAGCCTTCCTGCGGTATCGATGAAGACGAGATCAGTATTTCTTGCTTTGGCGGCGTGGATCGAGTCGAAAGCCACAGCCGAGGGATCGGATCCTTTGGATTGTTTGATGAAGTCCGCTCCGACACGTTTCGCCCAGATTTCGAGTTGCTCGACCGCGGCCGCCCTGAAGGTATCAGCGGCGCCGATCAGAACCTTCTTCCTCCGGGATGAATATTGATGAGCAATCTTTCCGATCGTCGTCGTCTTGCCCGCACCATTGACCCCGACGATCATGAAAACAAAGGGTTTTGTTTTAGTGAATTCGATCGAAAGGGGCTTTTCACCTGCATGAAGTATCCGGAGAATCTCCTGTTTGATAAACTCTCTGACTCTCTCCGGATCCTGAAGGTCACCTCTTTTGAGGCCCTGCCGGACGCCCTCGATCAGTTGAGTCGTCGTCCTGACTCCCAGATCAGCTTCAATAAGGACCATCTCGAGTTCATCGAGAAGGTCGGGGCTGAAGGTCTTCTTTCCGAGAAAGAGCCGATCAATCTTTTCAACAAACCCATGGTGGGTTTTGGAAAGGCCTTTCTTTAATTTATCAAAAAAACCCAAAGATTTCTCCTTTCCTTTTGTATGATTCTTAATTTCTTTTTCCTTTGGAAATCTCCCAGAATTCTCTTGGAGTGATGATCGGGACGGAATGGAACTTCTTCAGCACAAGAAGATCCATGTCTCCGGTAATGATATAATCGGGTTTTGCTACTTCAGAAAGGCCAAGAATCTTGACATCATCGACATCTCTGCAGGCCTCTTTATCTAACCTTTTATGGCTGCTGAATGTACAAAATTCCTTCAAGTATTCAGCAATCATCAGAATCTTATCCTTGGGCATCTTCAATTTTTTCTGTAAGTTTCTTTGTAATTCAGACAGAATATGTTCACTGATGATAATTTCATGCTTTTCCAGGCAGAGTTCAAACAGGGCATGCGCCAATCCTCTGCCTGCAAATGCGGCCAGAATTACATTCGTGTCGAGGATCACTCTCATGAAACTTCTTTGTAGACATCCTCATCGGTCAGGATGCCCTGGGCCTCCGCAAACGGGAGGACCATATTTCGAAGTTTACGAAACCGGTAGATGGCGATATATCTCTGCAGGGATTCTCTGACCAGATCACTGATCGGTTTCTTTTCTGCTTTGCTGATCTCCTGTAACCCCTCTCTTAAATCATCAGGAATTCGTATGGTCAGGGTCTGATTCATGTTTACCTCCATTGCAATACAACGTAACACAAAGGATAAGACTTGTCAATTCCATTAAAATTCCAGAAGCAAATTGGTGTCAGGCATCGGTAATTCGGTATATAAAAAAGGCGAGAAAAAACTCTCGCCTTTTTTATAATGATCCCTGCAAGCAGCTTATTTTTTGTCTTTCACATCCTCATAGTCGGCATCGACCACGTCTTCTTGAGCCTTTTGACGGGGGCCTTCCTGCGCCTCTGCTCCGGGACCTCCGCCTGTGGCTCCCTTTTGAGAGGCCTTGGCATACATGGCCTCCGCCAGTTTATGAGAGGTATTGGTCAGCTCTTCCTGAGCGGATTTGATGGCGCTGAGATCGTTTGACTCCATCGCCTTTTTCGACTTTGCGATGGCATCCTCGATGGTCTGCTTGTCCGAAGAATCGATCTTATCGCCATGTTCCTTCAGGGATTTCTCTGTCGTGTAAATGAGGGTATCGAGATGATTTCGAGCCTCTGCAAGTTCTCTTCTCTTCTTATCGTCCGCCGCATGGGCTTCTGCATCCCTGACCATCTTTTTGATCTCATCCTCGTGGAGGCCGCTTGAAGCGGTGATCTTGATGGACTGCTCTTTTCCTGTTCCAAGGTCTTTTGCCGAGACATGAACAATCCCATTTGCATCGATGTCGAAGGTCACCTCAATCTGAGGGAGGCCCCTCGGAGCAAGAGGAATGCCCACGAGTTCAAACTGGCCAAGGGTTTTATTGTCAGCGGCCATCTCCCTTTCACCCTGGAGCACGTGGATCGTCACCGCGGGTTGATTGTCGGATGCCGTTGAGAAGGTCTGGCTCTTTTTGGTCGGGATGGTGGTGTTTCGCTCAATCAATTTGGTGGCGACGCCACCGAGCGTTTCGATCCCGAGGGAAAGCGGGGTGACATCGAGCAGAAGCACATCCTTCACCTCACCCTGCAGGACTCCGGCCTGAATGGCG
>VGSS01000024.1 GCA_016874935.1 Deltaproteobacteria bacterium
TTCTCTCTGCTGAATCTGAGTAAGAATCAAATTAATAAAATAGGCAAGCAGAAGTAGAATAATCCCCAGGGCGATGGCAATATCGAAATTTCCACGACTGGTCTCCATGACGGTTGCCGTTGTCAGCACCCGCGAATAGCCTTTAATGTTGCCGCCTACCATAATGGAAGCCCCCACCTCCGAAATCACACCCCCAAACCCTGCCATCACTCCTGCCAGAAGTGGAAGTTTCGCCTCTTTGATTAGAATCCAGACCATTTGAAGACGGGTAGCGCCAAGGGCGAGGATTTGAAGCTTAAGTTTCGGAGGAAGATGTTGAATCGCTGCCAGGGAAATCCCCATAACAATAGGGGTGGCAATCACAGTCTGTGCAAGGATCATGGCTGTGGGCGTATAGAGAATCCCTAAAAAACCGAGGGGCCCGCTTCTCCACAAAAAGATCGTAACAAAAAGCCCCACGACAACAGGTGGTAGCCCCATGCCCGTATTGACAAGGCTGACGATAAACCTCTTTCCAGGAAATTGAGAAAGGGCGATAGCCGTTCCTGTGGAGATTCCAATCAGCAGGCTGACCAATGTGGCTGTTCCTGAGATTTGAAGCGATAGAAGAGTAATTCCCATCACCTCCGAATCCAGCGTGACGAGAAGCCAGAATGCCTTTTTGATTCCTTCAAGAATGAGATCCATCTCTTAACCCTCAATTTCGAAATTTGAATATCGAAATAGAATTTAACGGTTATCCGGGTATCAGGTTATCAGGTAGTGGGTATCAGAATATCAGGGTATCAGGCTTAACAATCTTTAAGTCTTTAACCTTTCCTGATACCCTGGTGCCTGCTATCCTGCCTCCTGATTTCCTGGTATCGTGATTACCCATTAATGTTTCGTGCTTCGAATTTACTTGCCAAGTTCTTCTTCCTTCTTCCCTGCATCGGGGAAGAAAAGAGGCGATCCGAACTTATCCACCCCGAAGGTTTTGATGACCTCCTGGGCCTCTTTGGAAACCATGAAGTCGGCAAAGGCTTTCGCCCCGGCGGCATTCACCTTTGACCATTTGGCCGGATTGACCTCGATGACATGATAGATGTTGAGGAGGATGGCGTCTCCCTCAACCAGGATGTCAAGGCTGAGGTTTTTCTTTAAAGCCAGATAAGTTCCACGGTCGGTAAGGGTATAGCCTTTCTTCTCAGAGGCCACGCTCAAGGTCTGGCCCATCCCAAGTCCGGTTTGTTGATACCATCTTTCTTTTTCAGGATTGATCCCGGTAGCGCTCCATATGGCTTTTTCTTTGGCATGGGTTCCTGAATTGTCGCCCCTTGACATGAAAAGCGCATTGGCGGAGGCAATCTTTTTAAATGCTTCCGAGGCTGATTTGATTCCTTTAATCTTGATAGGATCTTCGGGAGCTCCCACAATGACATAGTCATTGTGCATAATGATCCTCCGGTTGACCCCGAAGCCTTCGGCCACAAATTTCTTTTCTGCGGCAGGGGAATGGACCAGGAGCACATCCGCCTCTCCCTTCTGCCCCATGGCCATGGCCTGTCCCGAGCCTACGGCGATGGTTTTGACAAAATAACCCGTCTTTTTTTCAAAGATCGGGATGAGGACATCAAGAAGGCCCGAGTCCTGGGTGCTGGTCGTTGTGGCAAGAATAATATTTTTCTGCTGGGCCCCGGCAGGGATGAATAAAAATGGCATGATGAAAGGCAAACAGATTAACCAAATGAAACTGTACTTCTTCATCCATATCCTCCTCGTCTAATTTTTTGAATAAAGTATTTTTCCTGAATTACTGAAATCGTAGTTTCCCACCTTCTCGACCCGTTTTCTAAAGGCCGGAGAATTGAGAACTTCGATGAAAGCTTGAACGCCCTTGTCAAAAAAGGTTGCCTTATCAAGAACCATATCGAATCGCTCCCGGGTGATGGGGATGAATGGAAGGCCAAAAAGTTTAGAGACGGCGATTGCGGCAATGCCCACATCCGCCTCTTTGGAAAGGATCGAGAGGCCGACTTCGAAATGAGTATAAACTTCTTTCTCATATCCTGAAATTTTGGATAATGGAATCTTCAATTTCTTGAGGTGGTGGTCTAAAAGGACCCTGGTCCCCGCCCCTTTCTGACGGTTAAGAAACCTGACTCCTTTGCGGGTGAGGTCCTCAAATCCCTGTATCCCGAGTGGATTCTTCGGAGCAGTCACAAATCCAAGATCTCGATCAAAAAGATTGACCACGACCGGCTTCACATTGGGGAGCAAAGCATCAAGAAAGGGTATATTATATGCTCCGCTTTTCGGATCAAGAAGATGGGACCAGGCAATATCCGTGTAACCCATGTTCATGGCCTTCAGTCCATCCGTGCTTCCGGTGTTGGCAGAAAAAATGTAGAAGTCAGGATGGGATTCCCTGAGATAGGTCTGGAGCATGTCAAGGATGGGATCATTGCTTCCGGAAGCCAGGAGTGCGCCTCCGATCCGCCGGCTTTTCTCCCTTGCTTTCTCAAGGCCGGTTTTGGCATTCGATTCGATCCATTCGTCGATCAATCTTTTTGGGAAGACCCATTTTCCGGTGACCCTGGTGGAAGGAATTCTTTTGGATTTGATCAAGGCATAGACCTGTTTCTCATGGACTCCCAAATATTGGGCAACCTCTTTGGTATTCATCATCTCCCCTGACATAGGCTCTCCTCCCTGGGAAGGAAGAATAACAGGCCCGCCGCAGTATGTCAAGAAATTTATTACTAATTACTACTTCTTATTACATAAAATCCTTCCATCATCTGCATCTTCAGAATGGTAGCCATGTCGAAACCCGCCCTTCCTCTTTTTGTCCCCTGCGACGTTAACCATTTCACCTGGAGAGGGTGAAGGGCGACTCACATCACGATTTTTTCGTTTCCGATGGAAAGATAGCATAGCGATTGGGTCGACATAGGGTGGAGCAATTCTTTTCTGTGATCAATTTTTCCCTTGACATGATAAAATAAAAGTGATATTTTGCTTGTCATGTATAAACGAACCATTCATGTTGCGCTGCCGGAGAGGTCGAGTTGTTTTCTTTGGGGACCGCGCCAGACGGGAAAGAGCACCTTACTCCAGGAGCGTTATCCTACCTCCAAACGCTATGACCTGCTACTTTCCGACGAGTATCGGCGTCTTATGCATCAGCCTTCTTTGCTCCGGGAAGAATGTCTGGCTTTGGCCAGGCGTGCAGATACTAAAGACAGGCCTGTCGTTATAGATGAGGTCCAAAAAGTTCCGGATCTCTTAGATGAAATTCATTGGCTTATAGAAAACACCAAGCTGAGCTTTATCCTTTGCGGATCAAGCGCCAGAAAATTACGGCGGGGACATGCCAACCTGCTTGGAGGGCGCGCCATCCGCTATGAACTTTTTCCCCTTGTTTTCCCAGAAATCCCTGATTTTTCCCTTGGAAAAGCCTTGAATGACGGGCTGCTGCCTCCTCACTACGGTAGCCATATGGCCCGTAAGCGATTGGAAGCTTATGTTGGAGATTATCTCCAGGAAGAAATCGCTGCGGAGGCTGCTACCCGGAATATCCCAGGGTTCAGCCGTTTTCTTGAAATCGCAGCGATGGGCAACGGAGAAATGATCCAGTTCAACAACATTGCCCGGGAATGTGGAGTAAGTGCTCCTACAGTAAAGTCCTACTACCAGATCCTGGTGGATACGCTTCTTGGAAAATTCGTTCCTGCCTATCAGAAAAGGCCTAAACGACGCGTCATTCTTGCTCCCCGTTTCTATTTTTTTGATGTAGGAGTCGTTGGGTTCTTGACAAAACGCGGGCGTATCGAAATGGGGTCCGAACTCTTTGGGAGGGCATTTGAACACTTCCTTTTTATGGAACTTACCGCTTATGCCAGTTACTCGGGTTTGCATTATTCGATCTCTTACTGGCGAACAGCATCGCAACTGGAAGTCGATTTTATTCTGGGGGATCATGAAGTCATCATCGAGGCTAAAGGGACAAGTATCACTCAACCCCAACATCTTAAAGGGTTAACCGCCTTTGGAGAGGAATACAGATCTCGCCGTCGCATATTGGTGTCCTGTGATCCACAACCCCGGTCGGTTACGACCAAGATCGAAATCCTTCCCTGGAAAATCTTTTTAGAAGAACTCTGGTCCGGGAAAATCATATGGTGAAAATATTTTCTTCGAGTCGTGCATCAAAATTCACGGAATCGGTCATCCGGGAGATGACCCGGATCTGCCTCAAACATCAGGGCGTAAACCTTGCTCAGGGTTTCCCCGATTTCCCTGCGCCGTCGGAGATCAAAGAAGCAGCCATTGAGGCGATTCAAGGAGATTTCAACCAGTATGCGGTCACCTGGGGGACCCCCAACCTGCGCCAGGCCATTGCCGAGAAATTCGCCTGGTATAATGGTGTCACGATCGACCCGGACAGAGAAATTACGGTCTGTTGCGGATCTACGGAGGCTATGATTTCATCCCTCATGGCGATCGTCAATCCCGGCGAAGAGGTCATTGTCTTTGAGCCTTTCTACGAGAACTACGGACCGGACACCATCCTCTGCGATGCCACACCACGATTCATCACCCTTCATGAACCGGACTGGCATTTCGATGAGAAGGAATTAGCTAAAGCTTTTAATAACAAAACCAAGGCCATCATTATTAACACACCCAATAACCCGACCGGTAAAGTCTTTTCCCACGAGGAATTACAATTCATCGCCGATCTCTGTCTAAAGTGGGGTGCCATCGCGGTGACCGACGAGATTTACGAACACATCCTCTATGACGGAGCCAAACACATCAGCATCGCCTCTCTCCCCGGGATGCGAGACCGGACCATTACGATCAACTCCATCTCCAAAACTTATAGCCTTACCGGTTGGCGTGTGGGCTGGGCCATTGCATCTTCTCCCTTAACAGCCTCCATTCGTAAGGTTCATGACTTCTTAACGGTTGGAGCACCCCACCCGCTCCAGGAAGCGGCCGCCACTGCCTTGAGGATGGACCGAAGTTATTACCAGACTCTCGCCAGGGAGTATCAGGAGAGAAGGGATTTTCTCGCTCGAGTATTAGAGGAGGCTGGGTTTAAAATCTATTTACCGAATGGAGCTTACTACATCATGACGGATGTAGGCCATTTCGGTTTTTCGGATGATATGGCTTTTGCCCGGTATTTGGTAGAAAAGGCTGGCGTGGCCACTGTTCCCGGCAGCAGTTTTTACAGCCACTCCTCTCTGGGGGCGACCAAGGTTCGTTTCTGTTTTCCAAAAAAGAGAGAGACTCTGGAACAGGCTGCTGAAAGGCTGAGGGAATTCAAAAGATGAAAAAAGGGCGGTTAGAAGAACCGCCCTTTCAGTATTTAAATGAATAAGATTAAAACAATTTACTTCAGCCGGCCTTCCACGGCCTCCCATTTGATGTTCTTAAAGAAGGCCGCAATATAATCTGCTCTCTTCAAACCGTAATCGATCATAAAGGCATGCTCGAAAACGTCCAGAATCAATAGCGGATTACATCCCGCTGGATGACCGACATCATGCTCATTGATCCACTGGTTGAATAATTTTCCGCTGACCGGGTCTTGATAAAGAATAGCCCACCCAATGCCGCGCATGGTTCCTACTCCTTTAAAATCGGCTTCCCAGTTTTCGTAGCTTCCGAATTCTTCTGCCAACTTCTTTCCAAGTTTGCCGTCCTTATTCAGAACCCCTTTCCCGCCTAAATTCTCAAAATAGAGCTCATGAAGCCTCATCCCGTTAAACTCCCAGCCGAGTCTTCGTTTCAGTTCAGCATATTCAGGGGTTCCAATCTTTCCTCCCTTTGCCATCTCAGCGAGGGTGTCGAGAAGTTTATTCGTATTGGTCACATATCCCTGATAGAGAGTAAAATGGTTTTTGAGAAGGGTTTCACTGAAACCCTCCATTCCGATAAGTCCATTGTAATCCTTTGCCGTATACGCCATTTCCAATTCCTCCTTTCAAAATAAGATAATTTAATCATAACAGAAAGATTCTCAGTTTCAAGTTTTTTGCCTAAAATTGAACTTGACAAATAAAAAAGTGTGATTATTTTTTTGTTGTAAATGAGAATTAAAAAGAAAGGAGGGATGAGCTGGGGATGAAGGGGGTTATGAAATCCCTTCGGAACGATCCAGCATTAAAGCAACGGCGGTGGGATATGAGGCATTTCGCTCAGAATATCCGAAAGCATAACCCCTCCACGCCTCCCCTTAACATAAGAGGAGGTTACCCACTCAATACCCGGATGAACCTTATTTATCAATGCATTTCTAATCTGTGTAATCGTTCCCTAATTCGTGTAATCAGAGATTTCTGGACTCTTTTAGAAATCTCAAAAACTTCTTGACAGGAGGTCGGTTTTTTGATAGTGACTCCCCAATGGATCCATAGGAAAAGATTGCTAACCCACCATTCATTTTCCTCTTATTAGAGGGGAGGGGGAAAAGGTTATGAAGAACAAGCCTGATCATTGCCAATTCGGATGGTCAGGCTTTTTTTGTTAACTCAACATATCGATTTCCTTAAATTCCCTCTCCTCGCTGGGGAGAGGGAAAGGGTGAGGGGCAAAATTTCAAATATTTTTGGTTATGTATAAAATGACGACAGAAAGAAAGGAATTTTATGAGTGTCTTTAAAGTCAATGTCATGGCAGTAAACCCTAAGAGCACGGAGAAGGTTACGCCACCTATTGAGGTTCTGGTGGATACAGGAGCCGAACTGACTTGGTTGCCAAGAGACCTTCTCCTACAGATCGCCATAGAACCTGTCCGGAAGAGGGCTTTTGTTACAGCGACCAAGCAGATCGTCCAAAGGGAGGTAGGATATGCGATCCTTCGTTCAGAAGGATATGAGACCATTGATGAGGTGGTTTTTGCAGAGTCCGGAGATATGAACCTTCTTGGTGTTCGAACGATTGAAGGGTTCGGGGTGATGATTGACAACGTCGCCCATCGGTTTGTCGCAATCACCACCCTTGCGGTTTAGAGGGGAAAGACTTCACAATTTTAAAAGGAAAGAGAATCTTTTTTCGACAAGGGTGAAATTATTTTTCGGCTTCCGTGGAACATAAAGACAATTAAAAAGATTGGAGTTGAAAGAAGATAGGCAGAACCACCTGGTTAGGGGATGAGAGGGGGGAAGAGATTCAAAAAGCTTGATCATTATCCAATTTGGATGGTCAGGCTTTTTTGTGAATTAAACTCTTTTCAAAAATATTTGAAATTTTAAAGACCTGTCGTCCTGAACTCGTTGATTCACATTCGTTCATCACTTCATGCCAGGATCTCACGCTTTGGTCGAAGTTGGATGCTTAACCGACATAATTGAATATTGATGGTTTGACCCAAATCTAATTAGAAAATATGACATCTGAAGATGGACCCCAAATTCCTAAATTCGACGAGTCCTAACCGGATCAACCGGCATATGGCATCTGAAAAGGGAACTCCGGGGCCACGCAAAATAAGTTGTTTTAGAACCAACGTCCCCTTTTTTACGCTTTTTTAGGGTTCAAAGTCAAGCTTTTCATTATCCTTCTTAATTGTGATTTCGTAAAGAGCTTGTAGCTCTTGGATGTCATGAAAAGGGAAGGAACCGCCTTTCTCTTTTGCCTCTAATTTCTTTTTTGAACGTCTTCCTTCAATAAGAAAGGTTGTAATAAACAGTGCACCGCATAGACCTGAATTGGGATGGGATAGCAGGATAGCCTCTCTTGAAAAGAGACTGTCCTGCGTGTTATTTTTAAACCACGATGAAACTTCGAGTGGGAACGAACTGGGATTTTGGCCTTCTTGATGCCCTCAGTGGGACATCCGTCGACGCCCTCTTCGGCAAACTTCCTTTTGATGTCATCGGGGGCGCAAGGCCGGGATTTGTGCTCCCTCAGGTCAACAGGAAATATGTCCAACGTTACATCCACGCCTGTCACGAGAAGGGAATGGAGTTCAGCTACCTCCTCAATGCGCCCTGCCTCGGAAACCTCCAGTATTCAAGAAAAGGCTATGGACAGATCATTGACCTTCTGGATTGGGTGGATGATGCTGGGGCGGATTCGGTCGTGGTCGGCGTTCCCTATCTCATCGATCTCATCCGAAAAAGATTCCCCCAGCTGAAGATAAAAGCCTCGACCACCGCAAGAGTCAACACCGTGAGAAAAGCCATTCAATATGAAGACATGGGCGTGGAGGAAATTATCATTGACGAACATATCAACCGAGAATTCAAAACCCTTGAAGCCATCCGGAAAACCGTAAAATGCAATCTCGAGATTCTCGTCAACAACATCTGCCTCTGGCAGTGCCCTTATAACTACGAGCATGTCAATCATGATGGCCATGCCTCGAGAGAAGGAGAAGAGGAGGCTAATTGCTATCTCCAGTATCCGGGATATCTCTGCCTCTATCGTAAATTGACGGAACCCGTGGAGCTTTTGAAATCGCCATGGATCCGGCCGGAAGATCTCCCTCATTATGAAGCCCTCGGATACAACCGTTTCAAAATCACGGAGCGTTTCAAACGGACGCCCCTGCTTGTCGAACATGTGAAAGCCTACGAAAACCGGCGTTACGACGGAAACCTTTTGGACCTTTTCACCCTCCCGAGAAAAGGGGCATTCACGCCGCTGCATCTCGAATACTTCATCAAACCCGAACATGTGAACATTATGAAGATTTCAGAATTGGAGAAGGTCTTTGACCTCGAGGTCCGCGATCTCATCCGGATGGACAATCGAAAGCTCGATGGGTTCATCGAACGCTTTAAGAAGATGGACTGCAATCAGACCTCCTGTTCACAGTGCCTCTACTGTGAACAGGTTTTTCAAGAAGTGGCGATTGTGGACAGGGAGGGAGTGGAAAAAGCCTCGAAGAAAGTGAAGGATTTTTCCGAAAAAGTTCTTACCGGAGAGATTTTCGAAGCCCCGCGTTCCCATCTTCTCTTCCAGATCCCCCTTGTGAAGCCTCTTTTAAAACGTCTCATCCGGTGGCGTTTAAAAAGAGGGCTGTCAATCCATCCATAAGGAACTGGAAGGCATGCCGTTTCTCCTCATCGACCCCCCTCATAAAATCTGGACCATTCTCCGAGCCTGGGTGCCCTCTCCTGGTTGCCTTCAGTTACTGGCTTATCTCGAAAGGGAAGGGCTCGATATCGAATTTATGGATTGCACCATCAATGAAAACCCCTGGGGGGATCTTGAAGAGAGGATTCGAAGAGAGAAACCCGATGTGGTAGGCATCTCCGTCACCTGCACCGCCTTCATCTACGACGGGATGAATGCCGCCAGTCTGGTGCAGGCTCTCAGCCCCCAAACGACCATCATCATGGGCGGAGAACATCCCTCCTTTATGGCTGAGGAAACGCTCAGGGACTGCCCTGCCATTGATTACATCTGCGTTGGAGAGGGAGAGGTGACCCTGGCTGAATTTCTCAGAACACTCGAGAAGAAAGACGATCTCTCAAGGGTCCTGGGCCTTGCTTACCTCGACGAGAAAGGAAATTTCATCTATACAGGAGATCGGCCCTTCATAGAGGATCTCGATACCCTGCCTCTTCCCGCCTACCATCTTGCCAATATGGAACATCCTTATATCGGCCTTCCATCGGAAGGCAAGAGAGGGCTTGTGGTCAACTTCTCAAGGGGCTGCACGTTTGACTGCTCTTTCTGCTCGGAATCAGCCTTCTATAAAAGGAAATGGAGAAGGAAGAGTCCAGGGCTGATCGCTGATGAACTTCAATTATTGAAGGAGAAGTATCACCGGGATATTTTTTATGTGGGAGACAACACCTTCAATGTCACCCGCGATCAGGGAGTCGGGTTTATCGAAGAGATGCTTAAAAGAAAGACGAATCAGCGCTTCTGGCTTCAATCGAGGGCGGACCTTGTCATTCGGGACCGGGACCTCTTGGACGGTTTCCGGGAGGCAGGGGTCTACCAGTTCATGTTGGGCCTCGAATATCATAAAGATGAAGTCCTTCGGGATATTCGAAAACGTCACTCCGTGGATGAGGCATTGAAGGCGATGAAGCTCTTAAAGAAACATCAATTGATGGTGATGGCCACCCTGCTCATCGGCCACTGGGAGGAGACAGAGGAAGATCGCGATGCCTTCTTAAAATTCTTCGGAAAGTATGTGGACCATTTCGGCCTCAACATCATCACCCCTCTTCCCGGAACGCCTTTTTTTAATGAGATGAAGGAGACGGGAAGGATCAAGGACTGGGAATATCGAAATTATGACTATCTCCATGCCGTGATGCCGACACGGGAGGTGGATGATCTTGAACAGCTCAACTTTATCTACAAAAACATCATGAGGCGCTACTACTGGCGTCCACGCGAACTGATTAAGCTCTTCTCACGAAACCCGATTCTGAGGCACCATCACCGGTTCTATATCACCCAGGTGGCCTTCAATATCATGACCCACGAAATTTTCGGGAACCCTTTGTGGGTCCAGCCCAACTATCAGGAGTATAGGGATTATCTGGTGGAAAGGGACGAGGCATTGCCCCCGGAGCTGATAAGACTGGCTAAATAGCTCTTAACGTTGATAAACAGTAAAGCAGACCCGGTGGGGACACGGTAAGGGCCTTGTAGCGGAACCTTTTGAAGGTCAAGCACCATGGTCCACCGACTTTGCTGGCGTTCACTTTTGCTGAAGTCCTCTATGACCCATTCCAATGAGACCCGCATTACAAGGGCCTGGAAGTGTTCCCGGCGGGTCTGCTTAACGCAACTGTGAGGTAGCTAAACCATTCCTTCTGAAGAGCGATCCTTCTTCGTGGAAGGAGGGTAACCGGCGCAAACCGTAGGGTGAAAGATCTTCCGTCTTCATCTCGAAAGGTGAGATTGAAAAGGGTCGTATCGGTTCCATAATAATTATCCCGTGTGAGAAAAATCTTTTCCATCTTACTGAAAGGGATTCTCAAATCGATCTTTTCTCCCCCCTTCACTTCCGGCACATTGAAGCAAACCGTTTCTCCTTCCAACCATAACCGACCCTTCCTTCTCGTCCCTTTGACAGGGATCCCTCCGTAATAGTAGGCTTTGCAGGACTTGGGAATCATTGCTTTAATATATAGCACTGATCCTCGTCTCTATCAACCACTTCTTCGCGTCAGATAATATCTTCTTGATAATAATTTTTAGTAGGGTATAATTTAACCCTCAATTCCCAATTAACCGCTTCTCAAATCCCAAAATGAAAAGGAGGGACCCTGATGAACCGTATGACTGCATTTCTCATTTCTCTAACTTTAGTTTTCAGTCTCTTACTGAGCGCTGAAGTTTTCTCTCAAACCCGGTTGGTCGTGAAGTCGGCGAGGGCGGGAACTTCTTACTACTCTCTGGCCATGGGAATGGCAAAGGCCATGATGACCATCCCAGGAATGGAGGTTTCAGTTGAGGAGAGCCTCGGCTCGTTGGCCAATGTGAAAGAAGCAAAGACACGAAGCCAGTTTATCTTCACCTCCACCTCAGACCTCATTCCCCTGGCATTGAAAAAGACAAAGCCATTCGAAGAGGGAGGATATGAGAGGATTCGAACCCTCTGGGCCATCCCCGGAGTCACGGTTCACTGGGTGGTGAGAGAGGACAGCGGCGTTAAGACAATTCGCGATCTTGAAGGCAAGAGATTCATCCCGGGAGGAATCGGCACAGCCACTGAAAGGTTGACCAAGCTCATTCTGAAAATCTATGATCTTGAAGGAAAGATCGATCTTCCCGCCGTGGATTTAAAGGAAGGCGTCGATGCAGTGGTCAATCGCAGGGCGGTTGGGTTCACCACCGGCAGTCCCTTTCCAACGCCCATGGTCATGGAGATCACCGCAACCACTCCTGTCCGGCTTCTTGAGATGGGGGAATCAGAATTTAAGAAACTTGCCGAAGTCGAGTCGACCTATTCATTAACCATGATTCCATCAGGAACCTACAAGGGAGTGGATTACGACGTGAGAACCGTTGCCTCCCCTGTTCTAACCTATACCACGGATGACCTTCCCGAAGAGATTGCTTATAAATTGACAAAGGCTTTCTGGGAGAACAGAAAGATTCTTGCGGATGCCCACCCCATCGGCAAAATCCTCGACATCAAGGGGGTGAGATATGGCGTGGCAAAGGTCCATCCGGGCGCGCTTAAATATTATAGAGAAGCCGGAGTCGACATCCCGGCCTCTATGAGATAATGAAAAGGCTGAGAAGGTGTAAAAAAAATTGTAGCAGATTAACGCTTTGAAACTGGTCAATGACTTTTGTGCGGGAAAATACGGGCATCAGGTGACCAGGATACCAGGGTGCCACGAAAAGACGAATGCAAATTGTAAAGTTAACAATGCAAAATTGATGAATTCGTAAAAGGTCGTCACTCCGGTCCTGCGGCAGGAACCGGAGTCCAGGGAATTTACAACTATTCGAAAAGACTGGATTCCGGTTTTCGCCGGAATGACAGAAAGGTGTATTTTCAGACTTTTTACGAGACCATCAAAATTAGCAGTGTTTCAAATTGCTAATTGATCATTGCTAATTGACCACTTTGCAATGATTCTTTCGAATATCCCGATGTCCGCTTCCTGATCACCTGATCGTCTGGTAACCGGTTCAAAGGGCTAAGGGGACACGCATTCGAAAGCTTGGATAAGACGTCCAACCTTGTGGGCCGAGGCACCCCGAATTTTCCTGCCCATCCATTTCTTCAGATCATGGAAAAAATTGAAAAGATCATCCCCTTCATCATCCTCATCTTCTCCGGCCTCCTGGCCATCTTCTCCCTTCTTCTGCCTGTTTATGCCTTCATCCCGAATCTGATCGAGAGGTCGATCCATTTAGGGCTGGCTATTCCGCTCATCTTTTTAGCCGGGAAACAAACACAGGGGAGATGGAGGCTCTGCCTGAACCTGCTTTTAGCCCTCTTGGGGGTCTCTCTCTGCATTTATATCATCATTGACTTTGAAGGGGTGCTAAACCAGTTCGGAATTGTCAAAAACCCTTTTCAGACTTTGATGGGCTTGGCAATGATTCTGATCGTATTGGAATGTGCGCGAAGGATGATCAAACCCGTGCTTCCTGCCATCACCCTTCTCTTTCTGGTCTATGCCCTCTACGGACATCATCTCCCGGGCTATTTCGGCCATGTGAAGTATGACCTTTCCCAGGTCATGGGAATGCTCTATCTCACAACCGGAGGCCTCTGGGGCCAGCTGACCGGGATCTCCGCCGGCATCATCGCCATCTTTGTTTTCTTGGGCGCTTTCATCGGCGCAACAGGCGGAGGAACTGGGTTTACAAAAATCGCTCTCAGACTTGCCGGGAGATTGAAAGGTGGGCCGGGCAAAATGGCTACCGTGTCCAGCGCCCTGTTTGGAACCATCTCGGGAAGCGCTTCCGCCAATGTGGTGGTGGATGGAGCGTTCACGATCCCCCTGATGAAGAAATTGGGATTCAGGCCTCCCTTTGCTGCGGCTGTGGAGGCTGTCGCCTCAACAGGAGGCCAGATCATGCCTCCCATCATGGGAGCAGGGGCCTTTATCATGGCTGAGTTGACCCAGACCCCCTATCTCCATATTGCACTGGCCGCCTCCCTGCCGGCCATCATCTATTTCTTCACCGTCTGGATGGGAATTCACTTCTTTGCCATGAGGGATGGCCTTCGCGGTTTGGAGGCAAGTGAGATTCCTTCCTGGCCGGAAACCCTCAGAGCAAGCAGTTTCTTCATCCTCCCTCTGGCCATCCTGATATTTCTCCTCCTCCGCCACTACACTCCGCAGTATGCAGCCTTCTGGGCCGCCCTAAGCGCGCTCCCCCTTTCTTTCTTCACGCTGGACTGGAAATGGGATCGGACCTTTTTGAAAAAAATAAAGGGAGCCGTACTGGAAGGCGCATCTCAGGTTGCCATGATCGCAAGTATCTGCGTCTGTGCCCAGATCATCATCGCCGTTCTATCCTTAACCGGATTGGGGGTGAAGATCTCCACCTTTATCATCGATTTCAGCGGAGGAGCCCTCTTTCTCACTTTGGTTCTCACCATGGTGACCTGCGTCATTCTTGGGATGGAAGTTCCGACAACCGCCGCTTATATTATGGCCGCTGTGGTAGCCGGTCCGGTGCTTATCAAGCTTGGCATCCATCCGGTTGCGGCCCATCTCTTTATCTTCTACTTCGCCATCCTCTCGGCCGTCACCCCTCCGGTCTGCGGCGCCGTCTTCATTGCCTCCGGAATAGCCCAGACCGATTGGATGCAGACCGCCCGTTACAGCCTGAGGCTAAGCTATGCCGCTTTCCTGTTGCCTTTTGTTTTTATTTACGACCATTCGCTTCTTCTCATCCAGGGCAGCGTCTTCGACACGATTCTATGCCTCTTCCGCACGATCATGGCCATGATTCTTCTGAGCGCAGGATTTATCGGACAGTTTCGAAGAGAGTTGAACCTTTCGGGAAGGCTTGTCTTGCTGGCCTTGGGGATTCTATGGATTGTCAATCACTGGCTCTGGGATCTCGCAGGCCTCCTGGGAACGATCCTCATCGTCAGCGACCGGAAATGGATCTATAAAAATTGACGCCGTGCGGGTGAAATTTATTTTTTATTTCTTCTCCTGCTTCTCCCATTCCTTCCTTAAGCCTTCAATTTTCTCCTTGAACTCATCTGTAACTGTTTTTGACTGAATTTCATCGGTGATAATATGAGGGGTTAGAAGAAGGATCAACTCCCTTCTCTCAGATGAGCGCGTATTAGCCCCGAAGAGAAATCCGATGATAGGGATTTTACTTAAAAAGGGAAGCCCTTGCCTTGACACGTCTTTTGTATTCCGGATCAATCCTCCGATGGCGATGCTTTGCCCCTCTTTAATGGAGAGAACTGTTTTGGCGGTGGTTTTATTAAAGGCAGGAACCGTAAAAGTCGAAGTAGTAGTTAAACCTGAATCCCGCCTCCCAATCTCCCTCGAGTCTAAGCTGCTCTCCTCGATAGAGAGTTCAAGTGTCACCAATCCTCCGTCACTGATTCGGGGAGTGACCGTGAGGATGGTGCCGATATCCTTATATTCGATCGTCCCCTCGACAAACCCTGTTGGCGTTGTGGTTGTTGCGGTTCCGGTTGAAGTATAGGTGCTTGTAAGGATGGGCTCAGATGTCCCTATCTGAATCTTGGCCTCTTTGTTGTTGGAGGCAAGGAGATGGGGCGAGGTCAGCACTCTGAGGCGCCCAAGAGTTGCCGCGGCCTTAATCGCAGCAGAAAATCTTCCGGCCTCTTCCACAATGGAATAGGTTATTCCAGGACCAGCTTTTGCAAGGCTTCCAAAAGTTCCAAAGTTAACTGTTTGTTGAAATTTTCCCTTATCAAGATACTTCACGAAGTCAATACCGAACTGCATATCATCCGATAAAATGATATCCGCCAATAAGAGTTCAATTAAAACTTGTCTTGGATAAATGTCTAATTTTTTGATCGTCTCAAGGATCGCCTTGTAATCCCTGGCGAATGCCCGGATGACGAGGGCGTTGTTTGTTTCATCAACTACGATATTGATCTCCCCTTCGGGCACGGCCGTTGCCTCTTCCTTAGGAGCGGGAGCGGGCATCGGGGCAGGCCTGACACCTCTGGGCAGGGCAGGCTCAACCACCTTCTCCCTAAAATCGGCTTTCTTATCCTTTGGGGCCACATAGATCTGCTTCAAAACTTCGCCCAGATCTTTTGCTTTAATGTTCTGAACATGGTAGACAAAGACACCCAGTTTTGTTCCCTCAGCAGGAATTTTATCAAGCTCCTTGAGCCATCCTTCCACTTTCGCGAAGATGCCGGGGATGGAGCTGACCACGAGCAGAGAATTGATTCTCGCAATAGGAGTGAAGGTGATGCCCACTCCTCTCCCGGATTTGGTGGAGACTTCAAAGGATGAAAAGATTCGCTCCATCTCCTTGGCGATCTCCGTCACATCGGCATTGAGAATGGGATAGATCCTCACCCGGAGATCGGTAAAAATATCAAGATCGAAGAGGGCGACCAAATCGAGGACTTTTTTCACATTGGAGGCTACATCTCCGATAATCAGGATATTGTGGGAAGGGTGTTCCACGATATCGGCTCCATCGGAAAGAAAGGGTTTGAACATCTTGGAGACCTCTGCCACGGAGATATAATTTAAGGGAATAATCTGGAGGATGTATCTTCCGTCGGGAATCGGTTTTCCAGGTTCGATCCGGTCCGCCGGAGAAATAGGCAGTTTTTTAGCCTCCCCGAAAGGAACAATTTCATAGAGGTTGTCCTTCTTGACGGCAGTTGCTCCGTTGAGCCTCAGAATGGATTGAAAAATGGGAAAAACTTCCTCCGTTGAAACCTGACCGGCTGTCCGGATATTGACAACGCCTTTCACCCTCGGATCGATGATGTAGTTGATCTTCATGATCTCCGCCATCACGCGGATCACTTCATAGATATCGGCATTGTCAAAATTGAAAACAACGCCAGGACCTGGCCGGGGTTCGGGAGGTTTCACAGAAGGCGCCGTCCTTACAGGAGGAGTGGCAGGAGAGGGCTGGACGGTCGGGGCAGAAGGTTGGGTTGCAACCGGAGCGGGCGGACCTGAGATTAAAGGCGGCGGAGGGGCCGGTGAAACAGGCGGTTGAGGCGATGGAAGCGACTCTGCGGTTTTCATCTGTGATGGGACGCTCTTTTCACTCGAATCCTTCTCGACGGGTTTGGACTTGGTCTGAGAAGTGATTCCGGAACATCCGTTGAGTCCGATGATCAGAATAAGGGTGAGAAGTCCCACCCAAAATTTCTCTCTACCCATAAGCAATTCTCCCTTCATTATGGTCCTCCTAATTCTTATGGAACAGCCTGTGGCGGAGTGGTCCCTGGCGCAGGGATTCCTGGCGGCGCAGAGATAGGCGCTCTTCTCCCGGGTGAATAGACAGGAGGAGTGGATGGCGTAGTAGTCTGTGGCGCCGTCGTGGGGAATGGAGGCGTGGCCAGCCTCTCCTGCCCGGGGACCGGAGAAGGAACAATCGGTCTTGGAATCTCCGGTCTCTCCGATGTCGGAACTCCTGGGCCCCCCGGCCTGGGTGGTTCAATGGACGATGGACCCGCAGGCCCGGGAAGCGCGCTGGTAACCGCGGCTGGTTTGCTCTCTGTCCTGACGGCAGTCCTGGGTTTTGGCTTCGCCGCATCATAAAGAAGGACTTCAAAACGATCGCCTTCGCTCTCTAATGAAATCCGATCGGGTAAAATTTTCTTCAGTTCATACTCGCCAATCTTTTCCCCCACTTTAAGCGTAAACATCTCTCGCTCCCCTTTCCTGAGGGCCCTTCCTGCCTGAACAAGGGAGGCTGACTGATAATCTCCAGCAAGCGTCACGCCATATAACACCACCTGGGGACGTGGTGGCGGTTTCTTCATCGAGCTCGCGGGTGAAACCAGATACGGAAATTCCTTTCTCTCGGGGCTGAAGATATTCTTTTCAGCCAATGCCGTATAGGGCATGTCAGTTGCAACCCTACTGGTTCCTGACATTGGAGCAGACGCTTCTTTTTTGGCTTCCTTTTTCTCTTCCGTTTTTTTCCCCTCCTCCTTACTAAAGGCTAACTGAACAGGGGAGGTCCAGCTCTGCCCGCTTCCAATGGGCAGAAGAAGAACAACAATCGTGAGCAAGGCGACGGAAATATGATATTTAAAATTCCTCATCTTTCCCTCCCTTTTTCTTTTGGTTCACTCATTTTTATCAACCCGGAAATGACAAAGCTTCCCTGGATGTTGTTGGGCATCCTTGGATTGGGAACAAGCAAGTCCATCTCCGAGATCATCAATTTCTTTTCGTGGTTTTCTATGTCGTGGATGAATTGGACCAAGCTCAACATATTATTCACAGGGTTAAAATCTGTGTGGATGGAAATCTTTTTATACGGAGAAATGTCCTTGGGTTCCAGGACCCTGAAACTCCTGATGGTCATCCCATTCTTCTCAAGAAGCTTCTTCACAATCTCATGGAGATTGGCCGCACTTAACTGGGGGGTTTCACCGGGAAGGAAGCACTGTTGAATTTCTTCATACCTTTTTTGTGCCCGATTGAGTTCTTCCTCAACCGTTTTTCTCTTCTGGAGAAACTCTGAATATTTTGAGAGGATTTTTTTCTTCAGGGCGATCTCTTCCTTCATCCTCCTGGTAGCTTCAACCATGGGAAGGATACCCAGAGTGATGATGAGAACGAAGATGGCCGTTCCGATGAAAATCCAGAGGATCCTGTTGCGGGAAACCTTCCTCTTTCGTAAAAAAGACGGCAGCTTCAAGAACCCGTTCTCCTCGCCTCAATTCTCGCTTTAATTTTGAACCTTTCCTTCTCCTGTGCCCCTTCGGGTTTGATCTGCCTCTCCTTGGTAACAGGGGCCACAAACTCCACTTTATCAAAAAGGGGAGATTTATCAAGCAGGGAGATGAGATCCGATGCAGAATCGGCAAAACCACTGATCTCAATCTCCTTCCCATTATATTTCAGGTTCCAGATCCACACTGTAGGGGGTAAGAGCCGGGTCAATTCCTTCAACATCTCTATCTTGCTGATCTCCTCCGACCGAATCTTCTCCAGTTCTGAAATCTCTTTGCCATAGACCTCCTGCTGTTTTTGTAACTTTTCGACAGCTTCAACCTCAGGGTTCCTCTTTCTAATCTCCTCCGTGACCGAAGCCAACTTATCTTGGTATTTGAAAAAAACCCTCATCCCCCGGATGAGACCGAACAGAACCGCCAGAGAGATAAAGAAGATGAAGAGGGGTTTTCCAATCTGTCTCTCCTTCTTTCTCATCTCCGGGGGAAGAAGGTTGAGATCGATCCCTGACTTGAGCATATCCCTTAAAGGCACCCCAAGGGATGGATAAATCTGGGAAGATCTCGCTAATCCCCCTGCAATCTTCATTCGACTGATCGGGGGAGCGGACACCCCTTTAATTCCATCCGCCTCTTTAAGTGCGGCAAGCACGGTCTCATCCGCATCTAACCCGTAAACAAACAATGTCGTCTTTGCAAAAGAGGAGGGTTCCAGGCCTGACCGCTTTAAAATTCCCGCAAGGTCTGGAGTCTTCTCCTCCAAAGGCGCTGGGAAATGGAAGCTCTCTCTCCAGTCGTTTCCCTCAATCAGGTTCATCTCGAAATAGGCTTTGCTCACATCGAGCAGGACTGAAACCTCGCTCTCTTCTGCCCGCCTATGATACGAAAAGAGGTTGAGGGCAGCGATGGATGGAATTTGAATGGAGAGTGGTTTGATCCCTATTTTTTTTAACAGGGAGAGATAGGGGTCGATGTCCGACCGCTTCGCATAGACCGCCATGAGAGAAAGCCACTCTTTCTCTTCTCTCAGGAGGTGGTAATCCAGATAGACCTCCTCTTTTTCAAAGGGCGTATATCTGGGCGTCTCATACTCCAGGACCTTTCGCAGATTCTCTTTGGTGGAGACAGGAAGCCGGATGAAACGGACGACCGTTTTCTCCCTGGGTATCGAAATGGATCCCCGGTCTCTTTTGATGCGATGCTTTAAGACGAAACCATTGATCAGACCGATCACCTGAGCCTCACGCTCCTCCTTCTGCTCCTCCGGTGGGATAGGATGGAGAGCAGAGTCCACCACCCTGATCCTCCTGAAGGACTTCTTCAGCAGGGTAAGAATCAGATGATTCTGCCTTAAATCGATCCCGAAACCGGTACGAAAAATACCCATGCTAATCTCTCATGCATTCTTACCCATTGCCAATGCATTAAAACTCACCAGACCGCATCGATCCACTGAATGATCTTATAACCTTTTTTCTCCCGGCCATCGATCTTCACGATCGTCTTCATTCCCCGAACGGAGCCCCCCTGACCGAACGCTTTCGATTCAATCGTATAGTAGGGGCTTCTCGGTTGATAGACGATCAACCTTCCAATCTCTCCAATGAAAGCGGACATCTCAGGAACCCGCTGGATGAGGTCCTGCTGATTCTCGACTCTCTTCGCCTCCCTGGCCTTTACGATGAGCCGGGTAACCCCAACCGGAATCCCTAAAGCCATTCTCATCACAAGGGGTGAGGCGCTGTTGATATCAATCTGCTCTCCGAAGGCATAGATGGAAAAGATATCTTTCAGACCGATTTTTTCCCTCTTCCCATCCTCTTCTCTCATCCTCCCATAGAATAGATCGCGTGTCACCCCCCTCACGAGCAACAGTTCCTCAATGGAGTCAAAATTTCCATTTTTGCAATAATAGGGATCCGGAAGGGATTGATAGTAGTCATTCTCCGCTCCATTGAGGCGATAAAGGTCATCGGGATCTCTCCAATCCATAATGGAAGCGACAATGACGTCTTTCGTCTCTTCCTCCAAACCCATATTTCCGACGATCTTGCGAAGGAAGGTCTCCGAAACCGTATTGATATTGATCTTTCCATCCTCTCCCATGATCCTGACTTCGCACTCCCCCTGGACAAAAGGCAGGAGGTTGGACCTTCCATCGGTGATCCATTCTTCTTTCTCAGGGGGGATATTCTCTTTCAATGCCTTGCGTTTCTGTTGAACTCCGGGATCATGTTTATAGATCAATTCAACGACGGCCCGTTGAAGCCCGCCTTCGGCCAGGCCATAGAGATAGGCTTCCTCCTTGAAATTTTTCGTCATATTCGCTTCGGTCCTCATCCCGAAACTGAACTCCAGAACGACAACGGAGAGGATGGCTATTACCCAAAGAATCATCAATAGAACAATGCCATCAGAGTTTTCTAATTTCAACCAAATCGTTCGAATCATCAATGGTTAATTCCCCTCTCTCGGCGTTCTTTCCGTTGTAATTCTTCTGATAGGAGCCCTTGGCCTCATCCTCACCTCTTCATATTGAAAGGCGGATATGGGAAGGATGAGGCCAAAAGAGGAATCTTTTCCTTTGGGGTCTTTAAAGTTCACCGTCATTTTGAGACATTTTGGCAACTCCTTCTTCTCTTTGGCGCTCCATTCTTCCAACCATGCTTCGGTCTGATTCTTTGACGAATCCTCTTCCTGATAATACTCGAGAAGGAGATTCGAGATACCTTCCATAAGGGGAATTCCTTCCTCCTCTTTTGGCTCCTCCTCGAAGAATTCCCGGTTCAGAGCCTTCCGCTCATAGAGAAGCAGGCGTCCTCCATTCTTATCACCCTCCTTGAATTGATAAATCGTGTAGACGAACCCCTCTGGGCGGTTCGTTTTAGCAGGAAGGGCAGAAACAAATTTTAAGGATTGAGCCTTTCCTTCAAAAGCCAGGTAATCGCCTTCCGCTTTTTTAGTCTGGATTTTGTAGGGCACGATCGACTTCACCTGCCGGGTGATCATTTGAGAAACGATTCTGATCTTCTGATACTCCTCTTTAATCGATTCTCCTCTGTCCCATGCCGAGATTCCCAAACGGAAAGCCCCGAAAATGATGACAAGAATAAAACCGAGGATGGTCAGGGCAACCACCACCTCAATGAGAGTGAACCCCGGTAATGCATTGAACGATAAAAGTTTAACTCTTCTTCTCATTGCTTTCCCATTTGATCGTCCTGTAAGATTCCAGGCCGACAGACCTCTCTTTCAACCCGGATTTCCAGATGACATCGACTTTGACATGGAAGAACTCCACAGGAGGTTTAAAATCGGTCCCCGTTTCAAAGAGAAGGAGGTCTATCCTCTTCGTTTCAATCTTCCAGCGATAGGTCTCATTGAACTCCCCTTCCTCAACCCCTTCTCCGGAAGGCGGTTTTACTGCCAATTCTTCCATCTTCATTCGTCCATAATGGGTCGCCTTCGCATACTCCTCTGAAACCCTCCCCAGGCGAAGGCCGCCGGCAAAGAGCTCAATGATCACCATCAGCCCCACCCCCAGGATGGCAAGGCCCACAACCACTTCGATCAGCGTGAATCCTTTTCGCTCCATTTCGTCTCTAAATCTTTTCAATCTCCACCATCCCTGTGAGAAAATGGACCTTAATCCGATACCCCTTATGAGCTTCGCTCCCCAGAAGGAATGAACCTCCATTCGATCCGCCGTTGGGATAAAATTCGATTGCCGGAAATTCGGAAGAATACTGAGGCGCCTTAAGCTCCACCTCCTTCATCGAGATCCAGTCAGGTAAGGCAAAGACCTGAGGGGATGGCTTTTTTCTCTTCTCCTCTCCTTCCTCCCCTTCCTCATCAGGTTCCATCCACTGGACTTTAATCTCCTTCAGATCGGAGTGAACAACAACCTGATAGATTCTCCATTTGTTGACCGCCTCACTCCGGCTATGGCGGAGGATGGCGGCAATCTTTTGGGTTGTCCCTCTCAATTCTGCCGTCTTAGAGAAACGTGAGAGGGAGGGTGAAACCAGCGCCGCCGAAAGGCCAATGATAATGATGACGATGATGAGCTCAATTAAGGCAAAACCTTTCTTCATTTCCCTCAACCCTTCCAACTCACCACATCCTGATTTTCTCCCTCTCCCCCTTCCACGCCATCAAGACCGTAGGAGAGCAGATCATATTCTCCGTGCTCTCCAGGACATTTATAGAGATAGGGTTTCCCCCAGGGGTCCATGGGAATTTCCTTGGGAAGGTAGGGCCCTTTCCATGCTTCCAGACCCGACGGTTTCTCCCTCAGGATTTTCAGCCCTTCTTCGGTGGTAGGGTATCTTCCAACATCGAGCCGAAAGGCATCGAGTGCTGTACCGAAGAGTTCGATCTGGGCCTTTGCCGATTTCTGTTTCGCCTGTGTCAGCTTTCCAAATAGCCGGGGGCCGACCAGACCGGCCAAGAGACCGATGATGATGACAACAATCATGATCTCGATCAGTGTAAAACCCTGTTCTCTACACCGAATTCTTTTTCTCATCTTCTCTCCTCAACTTTTAAAAAGGAATCTCATTGATGCTGAAGATGGCGAGAAGCATCGAGATGACAATGAACCCCACCAATCCTCCCATGATCAGAATAACGGCGGGCTCCAGCAGTGAGACAAACCTTTTTAAAGCGTTCTGGACATTCTCTTCGTAGACTTCCGCCACCCTGACAAGCATCTCGTCGAGCCGACCGGTCTCCTCACCTACCCCGATCATGTGCACGGCGAGGGGAGGAAAGACACCTGTTTCCACCAGCGATTTCGAAATTCCCTTCCCCTCTCTCAACCGGTCGTGGATTGCGCCGATAGCCCTTGAAACGGCCCGATTCTGTGAGATCTCCTTAACCAGATTGAGAGCAGGCAGAATGGAGACCCCGCTCTGGAGCAGAGTGCCGAGGGTTCTTGCAAACCGGGCAACCTCTCCCTTTTTAATAAGGTCTCCGATGATGATCCACCTCAATTTGAATCGATCCCAGTGGAATCTCCTCTCTTCATGTCGGGTATAGACTTTCAAACCGAAGTAAATTAGAAAAGCGAAACTGAGGCCGATCCACCAGTAGTCGCTAATAAAATGGCTGATCGCAAGCACAATCTGTGTGGGTATGGGGATCGCCTGTCCCATATCGGAGAAGATTCTCGCAAATCTCGGGACAACGAAAGTAACCAGAATGACGATGGAGACCCCGCTGACGAAGGTGAGAATGAGAGGATAGATCATCACAGAGACCAGTGTTTCCCTGACCTTTTTCGCGCTCTGAAGATACCGGGTCAACCGTGAGAAGATCGTCTCTAAAAAACCCCCTGCCTCTCCAGCCCTGACCATATTAACATAAAGTTTGGGAAAAACCCGTGAATGAAAACCCAGCGCCTCTGCCAGGGAACTTCCTCCTTCCACTCGTTGCAGGACATCCTTCACCGTCTCTCTCAGTTTTCGGTTCTCTGATAAACTTCCAAGAATCCTGAGGCTTCGGTCAATCGGCAATCCCGATGAGAGGAGTGTTGAGAACTCCTGGGTAAAGACGAGCAGATCTCTGATCCCAATCCGATGAAGGATTAAGCTGGAAAGCTGAAAACTTCTCTCCTTTGCTTCAACAGGTCCGATTCGGATGGGAATATAGCCCATGTGGTGTAGGCTCTGGACAACAGCGGCCTCATCCCTGCCATCCATTGAGCCTTCCACTGTCTGCCCGCTCAGAGTCGTGGCCTTGTAAAGGAATTCGGTCATGTTATCACTTAGAAAATGACATCTAAAGATCTCCTCTCCACTGGAGACTGTGTCGTAATATGAAAAAACCGACTTTTTGAAAAGGGGGAGAGGCGGTCGGGTGGAAAAGATTTAGGGCGGCAACCTTTAGCCGTTCAGATTCAGGCGTGCCAAGCGTATGAAAGCGTTCGATTTTATGCAAGCGATCATTTCCCATCATCTAAAAGACCCGCATTCTAAAGCTTTGGGACCTGACTGCCTCTTCCCCTTTGCTCGCGATTGCGACACAGTCCCCTGGCGGGAGAGGATTAAGGTGAGGGGGAACTAAGGTCTAATTGTTCACCTTCACCCGCACCCATAAGATCTCAAAAATCCGAAATCCGCAATAGTTTATAAAATCTCCTCTTGCTGGGTGACCCGAAGGACTTCTGGAGCGGTCGTCACCCCCCCTCTTACCTTAGACCAGCCATCTTCTCGCAATGTTCTCATGCCTCTCTTTCGAGCCGCTTCCTTGAGGATATGCGAACCCTTCTTTTCAAGGATAAGCCTTTGAATATCATCAGTGATCTTAAAAAATTCGAATATCCCTGTTCTGCCCCAGTATCCCGTGAAAGAGCAGTTCGGGCATCCTTTCACATCGAAGAAATGGATACTCGAAAGGTCGCATCCCCCTGCCTTCATCTCCTCGAGAATGGCTGAATTGGGCTCATACGGCGCTCTGCAATGGGGGCATGCCGTCCTCACCAAACGCTGTGCCAGAACGCCGATGATCGTCGAAGAGAGGAGGTAATCCTCCATCCCCATATCGATCAATCGGGTGATGGCGCTCGGAGCATCGTTCGTGTGAAGGGTGCTGAAAACGAGGTGTCCGGTCAGCGCGGAATGGATGGCAATTTCAGCCGTTTCTGAATCCCTGATCTCACCGATGAGAATCACATCCGGGTCCTGGCGCACAATGGATCGAAGTGCATTGGCAAAATTGAGCCCGATGGAGGGCTTTACCTGAATCTGATTCACTCCCTTAAGCTGATATTCCACCGGGTCTTCCACTGTAATGATCTTCTTATCAGGAGAGTTGATCTTTTCTAAGGCGCAATAGAGGGTGGTCGTCTTTCCGCTGCCTGTGGGTCCGGTGACAAGGATGATCCCATGAGGTCGCCGAATCATCTCTTTAAACTCGACCAGAATATCCTCCGGAAATCCTAACTTCTCAATATCTAATACAATACTGCCCTTATCCAGGATTCTGAGGACAAGGCTTTCTCCATGGATGGTGGGAATGGATGAGACTCTGAAATCTATCTCCTTGCCCTTCACCCTCAGCATGATCCGGCCATCCTGGGGCAACCGTCTTTCGGCAATATTGAGCTTGGCCATGATTTTAACGCGGGAGACGATTGCCGCCTGAAGTTTTTTCGGAGGCGACTCCACATCATGGAGCACTCCGTCGATCCGATAACGAACCCTGAATTGATCTTCAAAGGGTTCAAAATGAATATCACTCACCCTCGTCTCAATCGCCCTCGAAATGATGAGGTTGACCAAACGAATCACGGGGCCTTCGGAAGCCATATCCCGGAGGTGGTCGATGTTCTCCTCTTCTTCCATCCGGTATTCGGGAAGGCTCTCCATATCCTCGATAATCCTCTCCATCGAGGTCGTACCCATCCCATAATGCCGTTCAACCGCCTCAAGTATTTCATTCTCCCTTCCTGTGAGGACATGGATTTTATAATGGGTTGCCAATCGAATCGCGTCCAGAACATAATAATCGAGGGGATTGCTCATAATGATGGTCAACTCATTATCTTCCAGACGGGCAGGGATGAATTTAGACTCCTTCATAAATTGAACCGAAAGATGGTTGATCAAAACCGGCTCATTTGGGAAATCCTCTTCGCAGGCAAAAGGCACGCCGAAATATTCCTCAACAGCCCTGCGATACTGGTCCTGGGTGAGGATGCCCGAGTGGATGAGGTGTTCTTCTAAGGAGAGACTTTCAGGTGATTGGCCCAAAGACTGAAACCTCTCTGCCTCAACCTTTTGGATCAACTCTTTCTCCACCATAAAAGAGAGCATTCGTGTGTCAATTGTATTCATCAGGTTGGTCTTCCACTCCTCAATTTAACCAAAATTTAAAACTTTGTGCAAGGTTTTTGTATCTCCTCCCCCATCGCTCTAAGCCAAAGAGAAATCTCCAGAAAACTAAGATAGGTTCTCTGGATCAGAAATTTTCAGGTTTTTCCAGAACTCACAATAAACTCACAGTAACTTCTTGACGAAAGGTCAATCATTTGACCCCATTGTTGCATTAAATTCGGCGCATGGATTTATCCAACCCTTACCCAGAGAGAGATGGCTGTCAAATCAATGTCGTCACCTGGATCAATCCAGTGGTGACCTTTGGAAGTTATCCTCAAAAGGGTAGAAATAGCCTTTTAAGGGGAGTATGCAGTTGATTCAAACGCATCTTTATGCAACAACGGGGTTGATATGGGATGAGCCATGGATGGATAGACAGAAATCGTTAACCAACATTAACTTCCATCTCATTAGGGGAGCGAAGGGTGACGGGGAGAAAGGAAAAGCCTGATTCATTCCAATCCTGGAGGATCAGGCTTTTTAAATTCCTGGGATTTAGATTGAGATAGTCAATTGAGAAATCTTTTTTTGAACAGTTTTAGGGAATTTTTGGGAGAAATCAAGTAACTTTTTGAAATCCACTTCGCCGAGTTCGAGTTCATCGGCAAAGGGGATTTTGCCCCGTAAATAGAGCAGATCGAGGAGCGCTTTTTCAGGAGTTGCCAGGTCGTAATCGCCATCTCTTTTAAAACCCCAAAAGAGTTTTGGAGCGATCCTTGAGAATTCCAGGGTGATCCCCTGATAATCAATTGAACGACTCTCCCCGACCGAACTTTGAAGGGTGATCACCGTGCAGGTTCGTGGGGCCTGAAGTAGAATACCGTATTTGTGGAGAGCCCATTCTCCGGAGATATAAGATGGGGTTCGGAGAAAACAACCCACTTCCTCTACGCCTGGCCAATCCTTCAGAAAAGCATTGACATAATAACCTCCTGATAGACGGTGAATCCAACCTTTCCGCACCGCCCGGGTTAGAAAAACCGGGGCATGTGGAGTCCATTTTTCCACCTCTACTTTGCGAAAAAGGATGGGCAGTCGGTTCAGAATCTCAATGGACGATTGTTTAGGCATGGGCATTCAGCAAATCCTCGAGACCATCTTTAATCAGAGGGGTTAAAATTTCGTCGAGGGATTGAAAGACCATCGAAAATTCCGAGGATTCCATGGCTCGGTAGGCAGAAGATGGAAGGAATCGCCGAAGGTCGGTCTCAAGCGCCTCTCTCAATGGTCGCCGGCCCTCTTTTTTTAGAAAGAAAGCGGCCCTTCGGGTCAAACGAAAAGGGCGAATATAGGATTTGAGCTTCCGGTCCAGTTGATCCAGATTGGTTTTTGCTCCAAGCATGGAATGGAGAAACCATAGATCATAGAGATCCCTGCCTTTCAAATAGGGCCGCTCATGGAGAGCCCTCAATTTATCGGTCAGGATCTCTTCCGGTGTTTCGACAACAAGGATACTGCTCGAAAATGGGAGGGCGAGCGCCCCCTCCCTCATCACATGAAACACCGGGGGACAATCCATCATGGGAATTTTCCGATGAGAGGGAGATTGATCCGGCTGGAGTTGCTCCGCCTCCATTCTGACGCTGATTCGCTCCCTTTGAGAATCAGGCCGGAAGAGGATAAAAGTACGAAAAGATCCCTTTGAAGTCTGGCGGGGTTTCTCCTCGAAAGCGCCCATGCCAAATTGAGATAGAGCGAGATGTCGTGTCGGGATTAAAATACGATCTAAAATTTTACGGAATTGAGTGAAAGGCATTTGGGATACGAAATCCAGGTCCTCGGAAGCTCTTTGTCCGCCGTAAACCCAGCGCAATGCCGTCCCTCCCTGAAAAACGATCTGCTCAGAACCGCTCTGACTATAGAGGGTGTGCAAGAGCATGAGTTGAAGGAGAGACCCTTGATGCAGTTTCTTAGGAAAAGGTTGGTCGCCCATATTATTTACAAAATTATACATAATTGTAAACTATTGTAAAGAAAATATTTCGCCCATGGGGAAAGAGAGCCATGATCCAATCTTATAGAGATCCCTGGACTTTTTTGCAAATCCCACAATCTCTTCTTGATAAAATAGCCATGGATTTGTAGGCGACAATTGTTACCCATTACCAACTTTACCCTGTTAGAAAGCCAACATTCTTCTAATGGGGCGAACCTTATATTTTCCCTCTTTTGGGGGTGAGAGGCGAAAGGTGAGGAGAAAGCTCGATCATTTTCAAATTTTCCTAAATGGTCGGGCTTTTTTTATTCTTAAGGTAACCTCTAAAAATGTCATTCCGGCGAAAGCCGGAATCCAGAACTTCATGAAATCACTGGACTCCTGCTTTCGCAGGAGTGACGAATTTGGAATTATTAGAGGTTCCCTTAAGGGATAAGCGGTTGGTTTGCTTAATAGATTAAAATAGTGACCTATGAAGATGTGGCCTTGGTATCCTTGCCTTCAAATGATGGTTTAAAAAAAATACGCAGTGATGGGGGTAACGATGGCTGAAGGTGTGGTTGTTTTCGACTAAAGTAAAATAGTCTTGACTTTTTTAGAGAACGGTCTAAAATAACAGTCTGATTTACAGGAATGGCATCTTTTATTTAAGGAACTCCAATACCAATGGATACGCCGATATTACATTTGGACTTGGAGTTGTTGGGGATGAGCCTATTGCCGGAGATTGGGACGGGCTGCCATAGCAAAAAAATGAATCCTTGAA
>VGSS01000025.1 GCA_016874935.1 Deltaproteobacteria bacterium
CCCCGAATTGTGGAAAGGGAGAGCCCGGACAGGTAGCCCATGTGGGACACGGCGCTTCGCCGACGCGATTCAGAAATGTTCAGGTGGGGGTGATGAAATAATGATGATGGGGAGATACGGGGATGGGTATAAGGGGTTATAAGGGGTAAGGATGATCTGGATAAGGGAAATCAAGGGGTAAATGATATAAAAGTGATATGATTATGAAGAGTTGGTGATATATTTAAGAAATCCAGTCATGTCAAAAAGATTGTAGGAAAAAGGGCAATTTATGACAAATACTCTGGATTTTTTAAGCGGCGCGCTGGCGGTCAGCGAGTTTGTGAAATTTTTAAACCGGCCGCCTTTTCTTTCTATATTTTGCCGGGCGGCGCCCCGGCCGGGGTGGGCTTTTGTTCTATATCCTCAACCACATCGGGATCCTTTAAAACCTCTTTAGGTTCCTTGGTTTTCTCCCGGGCTGATTTAACAAAATACCTATTGATCTTTTTCTTTGCTTCTTCAGCCTTTTCTCCTTCAACAACCTCTCTCTTTAATACTTCCTGGGTCATGACGTTTTTAATCTGGTCAACGTCTATTTTTATATCAGGCGAGAGCTTCCGTAGGCCCCGGCGAATCACTTCCAAAACAGGTTGACTCGTTATCATGGCGGCTAAGGAAAAGCGGTTCAATGCCTGCTGCTGCATATGGAATTCGCCGAGTACCGACTTCAACCAACCCTCTTTTGTCAGATGGTAAAGCCTCTCAATATCATCGGTATTTTTAGGATTGACTTGAGATAGATTGATTTCAAGGACCTGTTCGTAATCTATCGGTTTGCTGAAGCTAACCCTGTAGGCTCGCCAGGTTTCGCCATTGGTCAGCATAACCCACTCAGTTCCCTGGTTTGCAGAATAGTCTATCGCCTGTTTCGTAAATGCATGCTTTAATTCAAGACCTATGGCTTTTACCTCTATAAGAAACTGAAAACTTCCCCCGATCTTAATCCCAAGATCGCAAAAGGTTCCACGAATGGAGCACTCTGAGGTAATCTCAGAATACTTATCGTAACCAAAAACCTCAGACAGCATGTCCGTAACAAGAATCACAGTATCAGATTCGTTCACGTCCCTCGCCTTAGCCGAGGCGAGTATGGGTTGAAACCTCTTAATTCCTGCAATAAGCCTGTCCGCAACTCTCACTGGAACCTGTGCCATAGGAACCCTCCTTTCGATCTTATTGTTTCCTGTTATTGTGTTTGCCCGGCCCCACGGACCGGAAGAATAAATTAAGATTGGCCTTGGGGATGCTGATCCATCATCACCCTGCCTTCACTCTCTAAAATTTCGGGCGAATTGTCAACAGGTTTTTTGGGGGAACGGGACGATTCCGTGGGGACCCAATTTTCTCTTGATCTTATTTTTAATTAGGGGTATCTTAGCGGTAATGGATGGAGATTAAAAAATGCGGGCTTCCATAGGGAGTCGACCCCGACAAGCCGGGAAATCCTCACCCGGTTTGGAGGCCCAAATCAAAACGAGGGCCATGAGAGGAGATGGCGATGGAAAATTACACTTGTGAGATAGAAGGAAAGATATTTAAGAAGGGGCGGCCCTGTTTATATGAAAGGAATGGGACGATATCAGGTAACCCCACATGTCCCCAATGTGAATACTATAAGAATCACCTGATTCCAACCCAAATCGAAATACCAATACCTCGCAAAAGAATCACTTCAAAGTCCTTTAAGAAAAAGAACCTCACACACCCAAAGGAAGATATTAATATCACCCAAAGGGCACGATTTAGACTTCAATGCATAAAAAGAACCCCCCTTTTTAAAGACCTTTCCGAACGAATTAAGGAAATGAATGAAAATAAGATATGTCAAAAAGATTTAATGGAATACGTTCTTAATAACTTTAATCAATGTGATGGGCTAACCTGCTTGTTTCTTACAGCTGTGTGTATAAAAGGTCGATTAGATGAAAATGATTCGGTTTATTATTTTGCGGACTTTCCTTCAATTGAGGTGCTTACTGATCCCAACACTTTTGTCTTAAAGCTTCTCAAACCAATAAATAAATTAAAGGAGGAAATGAGCGCCTTTCGGTCTTATCGAGATTTAGAGTTTGGTTGGAAACCTACCATAGAAGAGAGTAACACTATATCAATTAAGATTAACCTCAATAGGAGAAAGTCCGACATCATTGGTGATGTTACCAATCTTCTTGACACGCTGAAAAAATACGGAAAATATAGGGATCCTGACTACCGTTTGCCCCTGGAAGACTTCGAAAAATACTTTAAGGCATACGACTTAAAGGAGGAAAGGAAGAGTTGGAGTAAAATCGCACATAATGTATTTCCAAGGGAGAAGGACAAGGAAAACGCAAAAAGATTGGTTCGCTATTACTACAAACAGGTTGATAAATGGATACGAGAAGAAGTGTGGCGGCGATAGGGCATGGAAAGTAGTTAATGCAATTATCTTCCATTGGAAAATAGATAGGTAGGAAAGATTCCATCTTTTCTTATAAATAATTTTTGTTAGAATTGGGCCATGCTGGATAAACCACATGGCCTTTTTTGTTGGAGGTGAAGGATGAACAGATTGCGGGAAGTTAGGGTTGTCAGGCGTATCACGCAATTCAGTTTGTATGAAAGGACGGGAATCAATACAGCGAAGATTTCATATATTGAGAATGGCCTGATCGAGGCGACCAAAGAGGAGAAAGAAAAATTTGCAACGGCTCTCTGCATACCAATCAATGAAATTTTCGGGATTCTAACTAATGAAACCAAATAATGATCAGATAGCGACGGCGCAAAACGACATCACGCGCAATTATATCGGCAACATCCTGCAAAACCCCGACTCGGTGCTCAGCTCCGAGGCCAGGGGCAAGGGCGTCCAGGTCTACGAAGAGCTGCTCTTCGAGGCCCGCGTCTTTTCTGAGATGCAGAAACGAAAGCTCGCAGTCATCGGCAAAGAGTGGGAGATCATCCCCGCCTCCAACTCTATGGAGGACATAAAGATCGCCGGATTCGTCGAAAAAGTCTTCAAAAATTTCGCCTACGACGCGGGGCGCCAGGCGCTTCTATCGGGACTCGTCACGGGCTACAAACCGGCTGAGGTCATGTGGGATTACTCTGAGGGCGATATCTGGATCAAACAGCTCAACGGGGTTTCTCCCCGGCGCATCGTCTTCGATCTCGACGGAAATCTCCGGCTTCTCACCTGGGCCAACCCGATCAAAGGAGAGCCGGTACCGGAGAAGAAATTTCTCATCTTCGCCAACCCATCAAATAACGGCAGCCCTTACGGAGACGGACTCGGCAGGGCGCTCTACTGGCTGGTTTGGTTCAAGAAAAACGGTGTCAAATTCTGGGCGGTCTATCTTGATAAATTCGGGCAGCCCACACCCTGGGGCAAATACCCGTCGGGGACGGAGAGTGCCGATCAGGACAAGCTCCTCGAAGCGCTCAAGGCCATGCAGACCGACCAGGCCATCATCACGCCCGACACGATGGCCGTCGAGCTATTAGAAGCGGCCAGGGCGAGCTCGGTTGACTCCTACGACCGGTGGGAGAAATTCTGGAACGATGCGATCACGTTCATCATCCTTGGCCAGAGCGCAACGACCGAGGGCACGCCGGGCAAGCTTGGCGGCGAAGAGGTCAGGGATGACGTAAGACAGGACATCCTCAAGGCCGACGCCGATCTGCTCTGCGAGTGTCAGAACAACCAACTCATCCCCTGGCTTGTTGACTACAACTTTCCCGGCGTATCGAAATACCCGCAGGTCTGGATCCGGATGGAAGAGGAAAAGGAGCTCCTCGCGCTTGCCGAACGCGACAGGACTCTTTGCAAGGACATCGGGCTTCCGATGTCGAAACGCTATTTTTATGAAACCTATGCGATCCCCGATCCATCCGGCTCGGGATTTGTTAAATCGATTTTTTTTAACCGAGGGAAAACCCGCTTGCCAAAGTTAGGTGGGTTTGTAAGAAAAAATTTAAAAAGGAGGTCCAGATGAAGAGCTATGATGACACGTGCAAAGAAATCAATGTTTTTCTGCGATTAAAACCTGAAGAGCGGGCGAAGCATATTTCACTTCTCGGAGAGAGGCTTCGCTCGTTAGATGAGGGGATTTCTCAATGCAGGAAGGCGCAGGATGAGGGGAAAACAGAGCTTACCAACGCGGTTAAAAAGAGAGATCTTGTCGTGGATGAGCTTAAAGAAGCTCGGGAACGGCGTCAGAATGCTGTTGCGCTTAAGGAGGACCCGAAAAAAATAACCGCAGAGATCGAGGAGCTGAAGGGAGCCGGTGACTTGTGGGAGGACACTTGTATCGGCATGGAGAGGCGGCTCGAAAGTCTGGCTTCCGAAGAGGTTCTCTTGGAGTCTGAGCGAAAAGAAACCAACGAGTATCTCGTAGTTTTCAAAACTATCCCGCTGGTTGAGGAATACAACTCGTTAGGAAAAAAAATGGCAGATGTTTTAAAGAAGATCGTGACGAACCTCGATCCTATTGTGGAGGGTCCTTTTTGGGGCGCAAGTGGGCGCAGATTTTTTGCCTATTCGAACCCTGAGGCGCTCGATCTGATCGGAAAAATTTATGTTGCCGCCCAAATCTCTCCGGAGGACCGTTGGCCTAACGGTAGACTGAAAGACATTTTCGATCTGCGGGCTTTTCGCGAAGAGTTGCGCAGGGGAGGGGGTTAATTCAACTTTCAATTTCCGCCCGGCCCGAGGCGGCGTGAATTCGGGCAGTCCATTCGTACGTGTCCGGGGGCTTTGGGGCGGCTTCCCCCAAGGTCTCCGGACCTCCTTTAGAAAAGGTATGAAGATTGTAGAGCGTCTCGACGGAAAAGTTTGGGTTTTCAGGGAGAATATGAAGGGATGGATTTATTTATCCCAATCCGGGATCGATCCGGGTCAGGCCCTCAGTGTGTTGGTTGAAGGCGAAATGGATGAGCAGAAATCCTTGACATACGGTCAAGCCCTCACCGTGGTCCAGAAAAAATATCCTCAGCTAACAAAACAATATTTAGACCACGTCAGGGGAAAAAGAGGATGATCTTGGAATTGGCATCTCAACTGGTCTCCAGAGTAATGACAGTTTCGGTCAGGCATTTGAGGATTTTTCGCCCGGCTCCGAGGCGGTAATATCGGGATCCTTTTTCTGTATCGCAGCTTTCCCCTCCCGGGGGAGTAGAACTGATTTGGCGTTCGAAGATCGGGAGAGGTAAGTTCGGGGCGTGGAGGCCTTCTCCCTCCATAGCCCCCGGACCCTTCTCGGAGAATGGAGGTTTCATTATGGCTGAAAAATTACAGCTCGTTATCGAGGTTGACGATAAAGGGACGGTTAAACTTAAAACCCTTGGCGATGAGGCCAAGAAGGTTTTTGATGAGTTGGTGAAAGGCCCTGCGCAGGTCCAGGGGCATCTTGAATCGCTCAGCCAGAGCTGGGTTGCCCTGACAGCAAAAGTTACCGCCGCGACTGCCGCCTTCTATGGAATATCAAGGATAGCCAAATCTTTCATTAACGAAGCCGCTCAAGCCGAAGAGGTTCAAAACCGCCTCCGCCTTGCCCTCGAAACAATCGGCTATACCTGGCAGTATGCGAAGCAGGCCGTTGATGATTTTGCAAACTCCATTCAGAAGACCACCCGCTTCTCGGACGAGCAGGCCCGCCAGGCCTTAACCGACCTGATGCTCTACACCAACGATTTCGCCAAGGCCCAGATGGGCGCAAAACTGGCGATGGATATGAGTGTGCGCACGGGGCAAGATCTTCATTCAACGTCGCGCCTCATCGGCATGGCCATGTCCGGCAACGCGGAGATGCTTGGCAGATACATCCCTGAGCTGCGAAACCTCGACGCCATCCTCGGCTCAAACGCAACGATGGCCGAGAAGGCCGCATACGCCATGAAAATTTTAAATCAGAAATTCGGAGGCACCGCCCAGGCCGACCTCGATAGTTACGCTGGGAAATTGGCTCAATTTAAAAATTCATGGTCCGGTTTTGAAAAGTCTATCGGAAATCAAATTCTCCCTATCATGAAAAAATGGCTCGATACGTTGAGAGGAATCGTCGAGGAGCTTACTAAAGTGCCTCCTTATAAGGAGGTGCCTCTTTTCGAATTATTCGGGGTTAAGGTATCGCGCAGAATTCCTTTAGAGGGAGAAGAACTACAGGAATTGGAACTTCAAAGAGCAAGGGTTCGTGCCTTCCTATCAAAAGGATTAGCCGCCGAAATCAAAAAAGATGTTTTAGCCCCCGAGAAACTAACAGGAAAAGAGGAAGATGTACTCTCTGCCTGGAATGCCCTTATAAGCAAGGCAAACGAATACGGCGAAGTCGTCATGGCCCGGCAGGAGCTGATGGAGCTGGGATGGAAGAAGCAGGCCGAAGAGATCAAACGATTAATCTCCGAGCAGGAAATGGATGAATGGATCGACTCGCTCGGCGGCGCCTGGGGCGATGCCGCCCTTAAAGCCAAGCTGTATGAAGAGGCGTGCGACGAAGCCATCGACGCCAACCAGATGGCCATACCGGAACTGCTCAAAGTGCCCAATGAACTCCAGGCCGTCTGGGACAGCCTCTCCAAAAACATCGGCGATGTCTGGGCCAATAACGTCAGCGGCATGATCAAGGGCGCTCAGAGCGCTAAAGAGGCGCTCGACAACATCTGGAAGGGCATGGCCGATGCCTTTGTGAGCGCCGTCGCGAAGATGATCACGAATTGGCTGATCTTCGGCTCCATCACGGGGAGCAAAGAATCGGGCGGAGGCTGGCTAACGGGCGGGTTCTGGAGAGGACTTTTAGGCTCGCTCTTTCCAGCGGCGGTCAAACATGGCGGCGGCATCGTTGGCGCGGACAATGGCCCAACGAGATTCATGCCCGCCTGGAATTTCACCAACGCCCCGAGACTTCACGCCGGTCTAAGACCCGATGAATATCCGGCCATTTTACAGCGGGGCGAAGGCGTCTTCACGCCGGCCCAGATGAAGGCAATGGGCGGCAGCAGCGTCACCGTTAATATCATCAATAAAGCCTCGAACACAAAAGAAGACTATCGGGAATCCGAAGACGGTCGAGGCAATAGAACCATTGAGGTAGTGATCTCGGAGATCGTTGCCGGAGAGGCAAAACGTTACGGATCGACCCTGAACAAAACCATGCAGTCGATGGGCTCACGTAACGAACTGACAAGGAGATAGCATGGCTATCGAATGGCCTGTCACGCTTCCATAGACACCTTATTATTAACAATCCCATCGGGGAGAGGGATTTTTTTGAGAAAAACGCCAAGGCAATCACGAGGGTGATTGGACGCGGCGGCGGGGGAGGCGGGGGCATCTCCATCAACGTAAACACGATGTATCTATTTGGTGGGTCTGCCGCCGAGATCGCTGCGGAGTTTGATAAAGAGATTGCAGCGTTGATCGAGAAGAATAGGAGTAAGATTACGATGGCCTTGCAATCCTTATTTAGATAGCAATCCTCCAGGAGAGACAATAAAAGGATGTTTGAACCAACCCAAGCCATCTTTATCGAGGAAGACTAATGAAATGGCCTTGTAGGTGTCTAAAAAATTTTTTAGACGGGGTTTTTAAACGCAAGAGGGCATTTTTAGGGTTATCACTGGATGAAAAAATATAGCCTTTTAAACGATATTGTAAAAAGAGAGTTTGAAACACTTGGAGTTTTCAGTAGGGAGATCAAAATTCCTAAGCAAACTCTTTCAGCTCTCATTAACGGAAAATATGGGGCCGATGAGGCCCGGGTGATGGAGCGGGTTGTTGCGGGTTTAAAAAAACTGAGACCGGATCTCGACCTTAGTCATATCTGGGACCCATCCTATGGCTGGTATCAGAAATTTCTTCTTGAAAAGAGTACGGTCAGGAATGGATTCCGAATTATGGTTGACGTTTGGGCGGATGACGAGGGAAGATTAACAATTGCCCCCAGAGTGGAGGGATATTAGCCATGATCTTTAAAGTTTGGGATGAAAGAAAATCGAGACGGCCTCTCCGTTTTGATGTCCCCCCGAAGAAACGGAGCACATTGGAGGGCATTGATCCGAGACTCAAACAAATCGCCTTTGATCGTTTGGCAATCCTCAGAGAATGGCAGAGGAGGTTGAGGGAACCCGGCAAACCCGGAACCAAAAATAAAGTGACAGATAAATTTTTGGAGGAGTTGAATTCGGGCATACTTTGGCCCGATGTTGATGGAGCTGCAAAGACTATTTCAAAAATCTCCAGGGCTACATTATACGGTTTGCGAAAGGCTTACAGAAGTGGCGGCCTCGCTGCCCTGGTTCCCCGCTATAAAACCAAGGAATCAAAAGGTAAAGTGAGCTTCCGACCGCTCAAAAATCCTTTCCCGATGAAATTTCCCGGCCCTCCGAGGCGAGAGGGGAAACAGTTTTTCATAGAGCGGGTCAAGCGCCGGTGGAAATTCCCTCCCCTTGAGGGCCCGATTCGATTAAAAATCGAATTCGATATGCCGGTCTCGAAGGGAATCAGGATGCCAAGGCGGATGAAGATGCTGAAGGGAAAGGTTTCGCACACTGGTAAGCCGAATATAGATACCATGCAGGCTTTTATTATTGATTGCCTGACCGGGATCGTTTTCAAACATCACTCTCAGATCATCGATATTTCTTCAAGCAAAAAATACCGGTGGTGGCCTCAGACAAGAATTCTTTTAAGCCAGGTGAAGGATGGGCAAAAATAGTCTGACGTTGGAAGAGATCCGCGATGGATATCGGGAGGTTTTGGAGTTGTATGATGAGTCATATTCTCATTTTCGTCATCGGAAGAGCATTGAATGGGAGGATGATTATCCGGAGGGTGTCGATCGCGATTCTGATATAAGTACCACTACATTTCAAAAAAACTTAACAGAGAAGGCCAGGTCCTTTAAGGAAGCTGCGGATCGGTCAGTTGTGACTTGGCGGTACGGAGATCCGCTGGAGAACTTAAACCAGGGGCTAAGAAAAAGAATCGAAACCGCCTTGATGTTCGGAATTTAACAAAAGGCCCGAATGACAGACGATAAACGCATTTATTGCTCGGTGTTAGAGGGGGTTACTTTTGCTGAGCGATGTCTTTATGAGCTTTCGAAGGTAATACAGGGGAGCAAAACCTGCGAGAGCTGTATCTTCCGAGAGTTCCAAAGGTTAAAGAAGGGAATCGTTATCGGGGATAAACCTTCTAAAAAAAATAAGGACAAACGGAAAAGGAAGGCAACCCGGAGGACCCCACGGGAGGAGGATATAAAAGGGTCAAATGATATAAAAGAGATAAAGGGTATAAATGGATCAAATGATATAAAAGAAATGAAAGAGGCGGATGACTTAAAAATATCGCCGGACACAGATGACCAGGGGGCGGCGGGGAAGTCTGCTCTTGGCGTTGAAGATGTGAGCAAGCTGATCGGGCGATCGAGGCGAAGAGTACAGGAGTACGCAAAAAAAGGAAAAATCCAGGCCCGGAAGATCGGGCAGCATTGGGTTTTTGATAAAGAGGAAATCGATTGTTGGTTGAGGAAGGGAAGCGGGGTCGCCATTGAGCCGGAGGAGCTGAGAGCAGAGGAAAGGGTCCCTGAAGGACCAGAGCCCGATACAGGCGAGAGCTTTCAAAATAGCGAGGCCCTTCCTCCGGATCGGGATAGGGAGGAGCCTGGCGATGTTTTTTGAGAAGCAAATGACACCAATTTACTATCGAAACGATGGTAAAATCATTGCAAAGTGTATACATTGTCACCACAAAGTCATGACGATGTCATGACAAAAAGCCCCTTCTCCTCCCGGCCTGAAAGCCCCTGGCTAAAGGCCAAAAAAATCCCTTGACTTTTCTTTTTCTTTTGGTCTATGATTTAGCTGTCGGTGAACAAGTATGGTTTTCGTGTCTTTAAGCCCAAGAAACCCTTGCCGTTCTGACTTTGTGGGACAAGCCAACCTCACGGCCATACTTGTCACCGACACCACGGAGTTGGAGCGGCCTTTTTATTTCCCGATGAAAGGAGGTGAATAAATGTTTTCTGACGAGGGCATCAGAAAAGCGTTTGAGAAAATCTTTTTGGGTTATGGGTTTGAATTTCCAATGAGCTTTGTTTTGGTTGGAATCAATGGGACTTTTCTAACTGGAAGGTTTGAGGTGTCTTTTATCACTAAAAAATTTAGAACAACGGTTGTGAGTGGTAAGGCTAACAAGTTGCGATTCCCCATCAATGCAATGATTGTCGATGCCAAAGGAAAGGTCGCTCACATTGAATTTGTGAGGAAGGGCGGCCAGGACGAAAATACAAACATCGATATATGGAAAGCGAAAAGCGAGGAAGGTTTAAAGAGTTAAACCATAAAAAGAGAGGGGGTTAATTAAGGAGGTGAGATTATGGAGGAATGTATCCTCTGTGGGGAAGCGGTTAAACATCCATCTTTTTATTTTTGTGAAAAATGTTTTGCTATGACCATTGAGGAAATTGAAGAGAAGTTCTTTAAAAAAAGGGCCTCCGAGACCCGCCAAGATCAACCGGAGACCCACAGCCCAGAGGACTCTTGCAAGTCTCCCGCGCCAATTTATTTTCTATCATAAGAAGGGAGATTGAGCAAGACCTTCCAAAGAGAAAGGAGGTTTGATCCAATGGATAACAAAGAGAAAAATTCTCCCCATCTCCAATTACTTATCGACATTAATAGCCTTATGAAAATGAAAACATCAAGTAAGGAGTACAGAGAATTTAAGTATGATGTAATTGGAGAAATAGATAAAATGAACCGGAAGGCGAGATTTATTAAAAAAACCCTGCATCTTGCCTCCGAGGGGCGCCGTCTAAATCGAAAAAACATACTCACCCTTCAGAGCTTCTTTAATAACATCGGGGAAACTTTCGAGAAGACACGCGACATAATTACCATCGGTTTATTTGATGAGATGGAGTACAAACGTTTGTTGGTTGAACAATCCAAAATCAACCCTCTGGTGATTACGCCCGAAGAGGAGAGAGTTTTAAAAATGCAGTTTCCCCATTATGAAAAGAAGGCAGTCCAGGGAGCTGCTTAAGGAAAAAGAATCTTAACAGGGGGCAAAGGAGTGGGTAGATTGATTACCTGTCGAAAAAATGTTTCGACACTTTGCAGCAATTGATTCAAACGGCAAGCGAATCAGGGAGATTTTAAATGCCTTCCAATCAAAGCGGGGCGGTTCCCATCCCCAAAATAGGAAATCGAAGAGTTAATCCGGGCGAGCCGGGGCGTAACGTCATGAAAGAACTAAAAGACGGTTATCCTGCTTACGAGAAACCCTTAGCCCTGGCTCCGCCGCCCTCCCCATCGGCCCCGGCCATCATCCCCGAGGAAAGTAAGGCGGTTCTGCTTTCGCCGGGCGATGAGATTGCCCATTACCGTTATGATCTGATCAGCGCGATCGAGGCAATTGTATCATCACAGAAACATATGAAGGCAGGGAAGGTTATAAGCCAATGTCTTCTGGCCTATAACTCAGGAATTTTCCTTCCAGATATCTTTAAGAGGCTTAAGCATGTTTCGCGCTCAACGTTCTATGATTGGCGAAAGAGTCTCAGGGAAGGTGGCATTGAAAACCTTTCTCGGGAGAATGGTCGAAAGGGAGAGTCGAAGATCACGGACGATGAGAAAAATTGTCTTTTCACCATACTTAAACACCAAAACCGGATCAAGATCGGGACTGCTATCCGCCTTATGAAATATATCTTTTTACAGAAGAAGATCCCGTCGCCCTCCGGCGAGCGCACCTTGCGGCGATATATCGACCAGTTTAGAAAAGAACATTATGATTTGTGGGTTCTTTGCCGTGAAGGGGAAAAAGCCCTCAATGACAAGGTCCTTCCCTATATAGAGCGTGATCGAAATCTTCTCGAAGTCGGTGAAGGGCTCGTGGCCGATGGACACCGGCTCAATTTTGATGTTGTCAATCCTTTTACAGGCAAGCCATGTCGACCCGCTATGGTTCTCTTCTTGGACTGGAGGTCTAATTATCCGCTCGGGTGGGAAATCCTTCTTGAGGAGTCAACTCAATGTATTGCGTCCGCACTCCGCAATGCCATTCTAACCCTTGGAAAAATTCCAAAATGGCTCCTCATCGACAACGGAAAAGCGTTCAAAGCGAAAGTTTTTAATTCGGACATAAATTTCGAAGAGGCTGGGGTTTTCGGCATGTTTCTTCGCCTGGGTATCAATGCACACTTTTCGCAACTCTATAATGCTCAGGCAAAAATAAGCGAGCGCTTATGGCGCACGTTTACAGATTCGTTCGAACGCTTGATGGAGTCCTTCAGGGGGTCCTCCATCGAGGATAAGCCAGCATATCTCAAACGAAACGAGAAGCTTGCTCGCTCTATTCATAATTGTTGGATCCCGGAGATTTGGGAGGTCAATGACCTCATTTGTCAATGGCGTGAATTTTATATCGACCAGCCTTCAAGAGGGCTGGCGGGAAAAACCCCCCGCGAGATCTTTGAACCAGGCAAAGGCCCCGGCGTGGATCCGGCTGAACTTGCTTATCTCATGATGTCGATGGAGGTTAAAAATATCAATCGAAACGGCATTAACCTCTTCGGATGCAATTGGTACGATGAAGCATTATATGGGTTAAGAGACCAGGTCATCATTAAGTATTCTCTCTCTGATCTTTCTCAGATTTACTGTTTTTATAAAAATAAGTTTCTTTGTACCCTAAAGCCACGCTCCAAGACTCACCCGATGGCATCGGAATCCGGCACCCCAAAGGATATGGAAGATGTCAAGCGGCAGATCGCCCAAAAAAAGTCACAGAAGAAACAGACGGTCAAACTATTAAAAATGTTTAATCTCTCGGTCGAGAATCAAAAACAATTCGACTATAGGGAAACCATCAAAGAGGTCCAGGCTGTTATCGAAGCTAAAGCAACCGTGCATCAAATTATCTCACCGTTCGCTGATGACGTGCCTTTAGATATCGATTTTCGGTCTTCTCCGGAAAAGGCTGAAAACAACACCATATCGGAAGGGGATGAGCTAAAATTCGAATCGACAGTTGAAGAGGACATACAAAACAAAGATGGGATTGTCTCTGATCAGATTTCAGAGGATGCCCCGACCCTATCGGTTGATCCGAGAACCAATCTAAGTCGTCCGGGTGATGGCACGATTTTTCGGGATGACTTTGAATATTATGAATGGTATAGGGGAATCAATGAGAGATTTCCCGGCATTTTGACCAATGAGGATTGGAAAAAGATTGAAAAATATGAGGCGACGGAGGAGTGGACAGATTTTTATGGTAAGCGGGGGTTCCCTCACCTGGTAAAAACAGAAAGCAGTGATCAATTCCGATCGGAGGAACAATGAAAAGTATATTTGTGATCACAAAAAATATTAAGAGATTTCAGACGGCCTTCCAAAGAATCAATCATAAGAGTCACGGAATAGAAAGGGTTTGCTTGACAGTAGGCGAGGTTGGCCTGGGCAAAACCGTAGCTGGTTTATATTACGGTGTTCGGGATGGCGCGGCTATGATTACAGTATGGCCCGGGATGACACAACATTGGCTATTAAGGTCGGTGGCGAGAGAGCTCGGAATTGATGAACCCGCCTGGAGGACTGAAAGACTGATCGAACAAATCGTCCATGTTCTTATGCAAGACCGTAGGACCCTCATTTTTGACGAGATTGACCATTTCTTTAGGAATAATGATGCTAAAAGGGTTGATGCCCTTGATTCTATTCGAAAGTTGCATGATTTTTGCAATATTCCGGTCATCCTGATAGGGGAAGAGCGAGTTGATAAAAAAATTGAGCGGGTACCTCGTCTTAATGACCGTATTATCGAGGTCGTTAGGTTTGAAAGATATAAAGAAAACGATGTTAAAGATATTATTGATCAGCTCTCCGATTATCGATTTGAGGCTGATGCAATCGAAAAGATCACAAAGACAAGTGATGGCAGGATTCGTCCAATCATGCGATTGATTCATAGAGCTGAAAATACCGCAAGGATTCATCAACTAAAAACGATTTCAGCTAAGGATTTCTGATGAGCAAGTTAGGGGAACTTGGTAGGGCCATATTAGAGCATTACCCGCTTGGTTTTTTTTCGCTTGATCAGGCAATGCAGGCAGCCCAACTGCCACGGAAGTTTGTGACCGATGCGCTGGTAAGCTTATCAAAAGAAGGGGTAGCAAAAAAGGTAAAGAAACTGCGGAAGGAACATGTTCCCGGCCAATCACCGAAGTTTGCGCTCATCTACAGTGTAAATAGAAAGGCTTTGGCTGCGAGAATTGCGCCAAAATTGAAAAACGAAACAGTTCAAGATCGAATGTGGGCAGTAATAAGAAAGAGCAAATCCTTCAATCTTAGAGACCTGATCACACTCACTGGGGTCAAAAAAGGAACGGTCCGATGGTATTTAAAAGCACTTCGGGGATTGGGAATCATACATCCATCCCGGCTCGGGGGCGGTTCAGGCGTAATCTGGAATTTAGTAAACAATGTTGGGGTGAGGAGGCCATATATCAAGCCCAATCGGAAGGCTGATGATAAGAGGATAACTGGTAAGGCAGAGACAATGGCACCTACGACAAAGAGAGATGCCCGGATACATTTTTGGTTATCGAAGGCAGAGGTCGAACTTTCGAAGGAGAAGGCATTAAAACAAAACCTTTCGGTTTCTGCCTATTTTAGAATGCTGCTTCATCGTGACGGAGAAGCTTAAAAACCCCTCACAATAAATTTTCACAAACTAACCCAAAATGTTCAAGTATGAACATTTCAGGGTTGTTCTGTTTTTACAGCAAAAAAATCCAGCCCATTTGTCACAAAATCCAGTTTCCCCTGTCAAACTATAGGGGTGATGGGGAGAATTTTTATTCATCTTTTTTGGTGACATCTTTGGCGTAGCCTTCCCTAAAACCCTCCACCACTTCCTTGGACACTTTCTTTGTGGCCTCGAAGATCTTTTTCAAGCCTTCCTTAAAGAGTTCTTTTGCTTCTTCGAGTTCTTCTTCTTTCTCTTCTTTCATTGTTTCAACCGCATAGCGCAAAGCGCATAGGGCATAGCTGATTCAATTCTATCACTTTCAACTTTTAAATCTTGTTTTTTATTCCGCAACCCGCATTCCAAAAGATTTATTTTCCCATCTTCTTCATTCTCTCAATCTGTGCTCTTACCCGTTGAGCCTTTTCACTTGCCGAATCAACCTTAAGGTATTCCTCCCAGGCTTTGATGGCTCCCTGAACGTCATTTTTGTCATGGAGGAGGACGATGCCAATGTTGTAACGGCTATTGACATGTTTAGGGTCGAATTGGGCCGCCTTCTTAAACTCTTCAATGGCGCGGTCAAAGTCTCCCATGGCCCTATACATAATCCCCATATCGGTCCTGACATTGGCATTTTCCGGCTTGATGGCGAGATACTGAGTGTATGCCTCAATGGACTCCTTAGGCTGTCCGGTATCAAAGTATAGATTGCCGAGCTCCTCAAGAGCGGGCAGGTTTTTGGGGTCTTTTTTGACAATGTCCTTAAGAGCCTTGATCTTAAGATTCATCTCTGTGAGGTCAGGTTCTTGCTGTGGCGCTGAAGCCATTTGAGAACCTGGAACTCCAGCCACCTTTTCTGTTCCCTTTGTCCCCCTGAGGATGGCCACCGTTGCGCCGGTAATGAATCCCACGAGAAAGGCAATCACAATTGCCAGAATTGCTGTCTCTTTTTTCATTTTTCCTCCCTTTCCAAAATAATCATAACACGGAACGGAAGAAACGAAAAGTCACATATTTTCTTTGATTTTTAGGGAATCAAGTGGTAAAAATAAAATATATGGGATCACCGGAAAAGGAGGATCGACCATGAAATGTTATGTCTGTGCGAAGCAGGGGGTAGATGAGAAAGCCGTGGCCATCTGCATCATCTGCGGGATGGGGCTTTGCCTGGGGCATGTCTTCAAGGAAGAGTTACTGGTGAGAGATGTCATTGACTGGGGATTTGGAGAGGAGAAAATTGCCTATCCAAAGACGCTCCCTCGTTTCATCTGTGCGGAATGCAAATTGGCCATGGAGCAGAGAAAAAGGGTAGAGAAAAAGTAAATAGTGTTTGTTTATAAATGCACCTTTTCTGTCATGCCGGACTTGATCCGGCATCCAGAAGATATTGAAAGAACTGGATTCCGGCTTTCGCCGGAATGACAACCTTTTTCGAAACCGCTATTATATTGGCAGACTCTAATTAGTTCGGAGATCGGAGTAAAAAAAGATTGTTTTTTGTGCTGAGATTGCCGATAATCTTTCTATGAAGAAGATTCTGGTGGTAGAGGATGAAGAAGGTCTGAGGCTTCTCTATGAGGAGGAGCTGGAGACGGAAGGCTATGAGGTCATCACCGCCCGAAACGGGAAAGAGGCCATTCAGAAATTGGAGGAGGAGAAGCCTGATCTGATCATCCTTGATATCGTCATGCCTGTGATGGATGGAATGGAGGCCCTCGGCCGGATCGTCGGAAAGGACAGGAAAATCCCCATCATTCTCAATAGTTCTTACTCCGGATATCGCGAGGACTTCATGAGCTGGGTGGCGGATGCCTATGTGACGAAGTCGAGCGATCTCGAAGAGCTGAAAGCGAAAGTGAAAGAACTGCTGGAAAAAGGCCAAACCAGATGAAGAAAGTCGTCACCATGCTTCTGGCAGGGGGGCGAGGCGAGAGACTCTATCCCCTTACCCGGGATCGAGCCAAACCGGCTGTTCCCTTTGGCGCCATTTACCGGGTCATCGACTTCACCCTCTCCAATTGTATCAACTCAGAGATCAGACACATCTATATTCTCACCCAGTATAAATCGACCTCGCTGCATCGCCACATTCAATCGGGTTGGAACATCCTTTCCCCTGCATTAGGGGAATTCATAGAGGTCATTCCGGCTCAACAGAGGATCGATGAACATTGGTATCGGGGAACAGCCGATGCCATTTTTCAGAATATCTATACCTTACAACACGAGAAGCCGGATCTCGTCCTTATTCTCTCCGGGGACCACATCTATAAGATGGACTACCGGAAGATGATCGCCTATCATCTGGAGAAGGGAGCGGATTTAACCGTGGCCTCCATCCGGATGGATCGAAATTTGTCAAAAGAGTTTGGCGTCATGGAAGTGGACCGGGAGGGGCGGATCAAGGGATTTCAGGAGAAACCCGAAGAACCCAGGACCATTCCCGAAGACCCGGATGGAATCCTGGCATCGATGGGGATCTATATCTTCAATACGGAGATTCTGGTAAGGCGATTGATCGAAGATGCCCGGTCCGATTCAAACCATGATTTTGGCAAAGATATCATTCCTGCGATGATTAAAAAGGATCGGGTCTTTAATTTCGATTTCAGCCAGGGCGATTGCGGAGGGCAGGGATACTGGAAGGATGTCGGGACGATTGATGCCTATTATGAAGCCAACATGGACCTGGTCGCTGTCATCCCTCAGCTCAACCTCTACGATCCGGAATGGCCCATTCTCGCCCATCAACAGCCCTATCCGCCGGCCAAGACCGTCCTGCTGGAAGAAGGAAGGGTTGGCATGGCCATCAACTCCATCCTCTCCCATGGCTCCATCATCAGCGGGGGCAGTGTGAAGCGATCGGTCCTTTCGCCGAGAGTAATGGTCCACAGTTACGCCGAGGTTAAAGATTCCATCCTCCTATCAGGGGTGGATGTGGGGAGGCATGCAAAAATCAGGAAGGCGATTATTGACAAGGATGTTCAGATTCCCGAGAGGATGGAGATCGGTTATAATCTGGACGAAGATGCAAAACGATTCACGGTGACCGCCTCAGGGATTGTCGTGGTTCCAAAGTGGATCAAGCTCTAATAAATAGATTTCAGATTGTAGATTGAAGATGTTAGATTGATAATTAAAATCTCAAATCTTAAATCCTAAATCTAAGATCTTAAATCCAGGATATCACTGATATTAATCTCCAGCATCTTCACCGAGGCGAGGATCCTGCTTGCATTCTGGTCGACCGCCTGAATCCCGCCGGAAAACTCTTTCAATTCAAGAGCCGCCTTCTTAATCTTCTTGATGCGGGTATCCATCTTTTTAAGTTTCGTTGGGCTCATTTTTACCTCACATCTCATAAATTCGAATATCGAATATCGAAATCCGAAACAAATCCTAATTTCAAAATTCAAATTTCCTAAACTATTTTGTTTTGAACATTTTAATTTTGGTCATTCGAAATTGTTTCGAAATTCGAATTTCGTGCTTCGGATTTCCTCATTAACCGTGTTTTCTCAAATCCTTAAACCGCTTCGCTTTCACTTCATAGCGGGGCAAAGAGTTATACGGATGAACCTCAATGTTGTAACCGAGATTTGTTTTTAACCGCAGTTGATCTCTCAGCTGGTTGAGAATCGTTTCTCGACTCCCCTCGGCATCCGGGAACAATTCGATCTTTAATGTGATGTCGTCAAGATCACCCTTCTTGATGACCACTGCCTCAAATTCGTTGCTCAACCCCTTGATGGAGCGAACGACCTCTTCGATCGCAGAAGGAGCAATGAGAACGCCTTTGATTTTTGTAATATCATCAGCCCTTCCGACAACACCACCCTTTATGATCCGAAACGTTCTTCCGCAGGGACAGGGGTCCTTCGCCCACTCTGCCACATCTTTGGAGTCGAAACGAATGCAGGGCTGGGCAATACGGTCCAGGGCAGTGATGACAATCTTTCCTTTCCGCCCCGGTTCTTCGATGGTCTCTCCGGTTTCAATGTCTTCCAACTGGGTGAGGAAGAACGCCTCATTCACGTGGAGGCCGCCCGGCTGGGACGTGCATTCGAAACCCCATGCGCCGATCTCCGTGGCTCCCACATGGTCGTAGACTTTAGCTCCCCAGGCTTCTTCCATTCTCTGTTTGGTGGAGGAGATGCTTGCGCCGGGCTCACCAGCGCAGGTAATCTTCCGAATGGTGAGATCTTTCGCCGGATCGATCCCCAATTTCTTTCTTGCTGTATCAGCCATTCCAAGCACATAGGTGGGAGTGGCCATCATCGCGGTTGCTTTCAGTTCCTGAATCTTTAAGATCCGCGCCTCTGTATCGAGCACTCCTCCCGGGACGACCTCACAGCCTATTTTTTCAGCCGCATAATGGCCGGCCCAGAAGGCGACAAAGATATTGTATCCGAATGGAAGAAAGACGCGGTCCATACTGCGATACCCCTGAGCATAGAGCAGATAAGCCCAACATTCTGCCCACCATTCCCAGTCCTGCCAGGTATCGGGTTGATAGACAGGGGTTCCTGTGGTTCCGCTGGTCTGCCGAAATTCAGTGACTTCTTCCAGCGGAACGCAGAGGGCATCCCCGTAAGGAAAGGGGTCTTTTCTCTGAATATCCCGCATCATTGCCTTTTCTACTTTGGGAACCCTGGCCACATCCTCGTAGGATTTTATATCCCCTGGTTCAAGGCCGGCCTCCTGATATAGTTTTCGATGAAACTTCGACCGGTCATAGGCCCACTGGACTATATTCTTAAATTTTTTGAGTTGAAGTTCTTTCATTTTCTCGATCGGGAGGGTTTCAACAATGGGATTCCAGTAATTCTCCGCTTCTTTTTTTCTAACCATCATTTTTCTCCTGTCTTTGATTGAGAATTCTTTTTGAAGGCTGGCAGAATTTTAAAAAGTCTACCATTTTTTGTCAACCCCTCCTTCATTGTTGAACCCCTCAAGAAATGCGATTACATTTCTTCCAAGAACGGAATGGTTATAACCTCCCTCCAGCACGGCAAATCGCCTTCCCTGGCACCGTTCGAGGGATGCCTGTTTTACCCATTTTCCAATCGCGAGATAATCCTCTGTCTTTAAGAGACCTCCCCAGTCTTCTTCGTGGCGATCAAATCCTGCCGAGACACCGATAATATCGAAAGGTTTGTCCGTCTGAAGGGATGTTTGAACCTCGTTCAAAAAGGACTGCCTGTTTCTACCTTCTGGATGGAAGTAGCTTACCTCTCTGGAGCCATTGAATGTATTCGCTGTTCCATCCCCATAGTGAAGGTCGAAGTCGAGAATCAAGGCGCTCTTGATCTTGTCTTCGCCAAGGAGCTTTTTGATGGCGATGGCGATATTATTAAAATAACAGAAACCCCAACAGGAATGGGGACTGGCATGATGCCCAGGAGGTCTGATCAGACCAAAAGCGGGTTCACCCCCACAACCTAATTCCCCTGCAAGAATGGCTCCTCCTGCGGCAAGAAGTCCGATCTCATAGACCAAAGGATCGCTTTTCACTGATTGAATGTGCTGCCTTCCATGAACCCTCTGCAAGTCTCTTTCGGAAGCGGGTTCCGGCTCGATGAACTCAAAGTCCTTCTCCAGAGCCTTCACGATGGCCTCCATCCTACCCGAAGCCGCTGCGGGGTCAGAAGTATAAACCTCATAGAATCTCGGATGAAAGATCACCTTCATTTATTTTCCTCCTCTTGGTCAAATGATAAATCCATTTTATCATATCTTCATCATATTTAGAATGTTGCGGGTAAGCAAACGATATTATATAGTGAGCCTCAGATTAAACGATTTTTAAGAAAGTAGAGCTGACAATGGGGACAATCATAAACGCCATTGCTATCATTATCGGGGGAGCACTGGGACTATTATTTCGAAAGGGGTTTCCGGAGAGGATCGCCCAGACGACCCTTCAGGTTTTGGGACTCTTTACGCTGGTTGTCGGAGTGAGCATGGCCATCCAGGGGAGACAATTCATTATGATTCTGATCAGCCTGGTGGCAGGAGCAATTCTGGGAGAATGGGCAAATATTGAAGGCCGCCTTGAAAGGTTTGGGGGCTGGTTGGAAAAACGGTTCCATGTCACAGAGGGTAGCCCTGCCAAAGGGTTTATCTATGCGAGTCTGCTCTTCTGCGTGGGATCGATGGCGATCGTTGGCAGTATTACCGATGGCTTGAAAGGCGATCGTTCGATCCTGGTGACCAAGGCCGTGATGGACGGCATTATCTCCATTCCCTTTGCGGCGAGCATGGGATTTGGCGTTCTGGGTTCTGCTCTCCCTGTCCTATTTTATCAGGGCGGGATCACGCTTCTTGCCTCGAAACTTCAATCGTTTTTCACTCCGGAAATGATCCGGGAACTCACCTCTGTGGGCGGGGTGATTGTCATGGGAATCGGGTTCAACATCTTTGGATTACACAAGGTAAGAGTGGGTAATTTCATTCCAGCGCTCCTACTGATCGTCGTTCTTCTCTTTTTTCAATCCCTGTTTCATTTGTAGGGTTAAAGAGATAGGTGTCGACTGAGGGGAATTGTAAAAACGACCATCAGGGCGGTCATCACAATGGTAAAGGAGAGACCCATCGAATCGGTGAGCAGACCGAAGATGAGAGGCGATAGAGCTCCGGAGCCTAATGTGATAGCGTAGTAAAGTCCATACCCACGAGAGCGAGAGGCAGGAGAGATCATCTCTGCCACGGTGGCATAAAGAACAGAGGAAGTCCCATTTAAGACGATCCCTACCAAAGGGAGAACAATCCAGATGGCTGAGAGAGGTAGCATGGTCAGGGAAAGTATACCGACGATTGTTAGCACCTCTGTGCCCACCACCATGGGAATGATCCCAAACCATTCCGCAAGAACGCCGCAAGTAAATTTCCCGATTGCCCCTCCCGCAAAAAGAAGAGTGAGAGCAAAACCTACTTGAGTCATTGGAATCCCCTTCTGTAAAAGGAGAAAAGGAAGGAAGGTGAGAAGAGCCGTCCGGGCTGAGATATCAATGATCCCGATGGTCAGAAGGGATGAGAATTTTTTCCGGTTTTTTATCCCCCAACCCTTTTCACTATGGCTGGATTTTTTGATTGCCTGAGACATTGAGGAATGTTCCTTCTGCTTCGAAACCAGGAGGTAAAGCACGACCCCTACAGCCATTCCAACAAGGGAGAGCATCAAGATGGCCTGCCTCCAGCTCCACAGATTGATCATCAGTGCCAATGAAAAAGGGATGCAAACTTTTCCCAGGTCACCTGAAAAATTGTAAGTCCCCATGGCTGCCCGGCGACCCGAAACCTCGAAGACCCTGGAGAGGATAGAGGAACTCAATCCGTGCTGACCTGCCCCTGTCACTTTTGCAAAAATGAGAGAGAAAAGAATGGTTAAAAAAGTGTGAGACCTGCTGAGAAGCAAGAATCCACCTGCCAGGCCAAAGGTTCCAAGGAGAATCACAAGCAATTCTCCAATCTTTTCGCCGAGGAGGCTCAGAGGAAATTGGAAAAGGCCTGTGGAACCGGAAAAGATTCCTTTAAGCAGCCCTACCTGACTGAAGGAAAGACTTAATTCAGCAGCGATGAGAGGGAGAAGGAGGTAGATGGAGTCTGTAAAACCGTCATCCAGAAAATGGAAAGCGCAAAAAGAGAAGAGGGATCGGGTTTTATTACTCTTTTGAGTAGGATTCAAAATTGTAACCTTTTCAGTGGTTATGTCTTATGTGGTCTGTCATTCCGGGCTTGACTTAGCCTGCCCCGCACTCGATGCGGGGAAATCCAGTCTTTTCCTGGATTCCTGCTTTCGCAGGAATGACTACTTTTGGTGTGGTTAATGTCGCTGTGTACATTTTAAGATAACCAACTCATTTTACCGATCCAATGAGAATTAAACCCAAAGTGAGAATGAGGGCACCGGTGATGCGGGTCTTCCATTGGGCCTCCTTCAAGAGGAGGATTCCCATGAGTGCACCGAAGAGGGCTCCTGCCTGACGAAAAGCCACCACATAGCTCACCTTGCTCGTGGTCATGGCCATAAGAACGAGAAGGTAGGCTGCATTCTGGAGGAGAGAAACAAGGAGAATTTCTTTTTTCGATTGCTCCCAGACCTTCCGAAGAGAGAATTCTTTCCCGAACAGAAGGTAGATCCCAATGAAAAAAGACATCGAGAGATTGATAAGCCAGAGATAGTAGATCGGATGAATCATCTCGACGGCGGCCTTGTCGATGACAGAGTAAATAGAACTGGCAAGAGCTGCCGAGAGGGCTAAAAGGAAAGGTCTTATGTTAAGATGACTGAAAGCGGTTGACGATGGCCGGAGACGAAATTCCTTCAGTGAGATGACAAAGAGGCCAAGCATGACCAGACCAATTCCGATAAAGCCTGTTTCCGAAAAGACCTCTCCAATGAAGAGCACAGCCCAGACCTGTGTAAAAAGCGGAGCAGAGCGGGAGATGGGATAGATTAATGAAAGGTCTCCAACCTGGTAGGCCTTAATCAGGCAGATGAAGTAGACCGCCTCAAAAATCCCGGAAAGAATCACCTTCCACCAGAGTTCGATCGGGGCTTTAAAGAAAAGGGAAGGAAGTATCTCAAAACTGATGAAAAAGGGAAGGTAGAAGATGACACCCCAGAGGGAAACCCAGAAAAAAAATTCCACGGGGAAGTTTCCACGCTTGGTGAAGAAATTCCAGGAGGAGTGGATGAGCGCTGAAATCAGAACGAGGAGAATGCTCAGAGGCGTCAAGTATTTTTCAGTCCTTCCGGGTTTCTGAGAAAGTAATGGGTGAATGCTGTGATGACGATGGCGTGGTCAATCGTCCCATTCCGGATCAATTCTGGGATATCATCGAGCGGGATGAGAACAACCTCGATATCTTCGGTTTGATCGGGTTTCAGATCAGCGACCTTTCTGATATCTTTAGCCAAAAAAGTATAACAGCGATTATTAAAAAGCGCCGGATTGGGATTGATAACCCCGATTTTTAACCATCTTTTTGCCTGATAACCTGTCTCCTCTAATAATTCCCGCACCGCCGCTTTTTTAGGAGAATCCTCAGAATCCACCAGACCTCCAGGGATCTCGAGGGTCACCTCTCCGGAGCCATGGCGGTACTGTCTCACCATGACCACCTGACGATCAGAGGTGATAGGAATGATATTGACCCAGTCGCTCGATTCGATGATGTAGAAGTCATGTTTTTGATGGGTCCTCGGTGAGCGGACAATATCTGTCCGCACGGAGAAGACACGATAGGACTGGTTGGATCGGGTTCGAATCTTCGGCCACGGTTTGATCATCTGATGCTCCCCCCCAATACTCTTTTTTAGATGGTATTCTATGGGGGGTGGAGCAAATTTGTCAAATCGGTTGAAATATTTGCAATTTGTCTTAATATGTTTAGGGTTGAATAAAATCAGGTTTGAAAATAGGAGGCGAAGATAAGCGGCTATCACAAACGCAACGTTGAACCTTTTCCTGTGCATACCCTGAAAAGAGTTGAACGTCCGACCACCCAAATTCTGGACGATCAGGTCAAGAGAGTGGATGAGCGGGAGAGCGGATTTAACAAAGCCGTTCGAGGTGATTACGGCTCACATCTTCAGAAGGAGAGGATGCGGTTCGTCCCGAAACACCCCATCTCTGGCGCCCTTTCGTGGATGACGGCCTATTTGAAAGATGTGGTGGATGGATTGGCGGCAAAACAGAAAGCCCCTCTGCCAGAGGATCCTGTTCTATTGTCCCGACATATTAAAGAGCTTGTATACTTTCTCCGGGGGGACGCTGTTGGAATCTGCAAACTCCCTCCCTATGCGGTTTATACCAATAGCTTCCCGGGTGGCGAACCGGTTGAACTGAATCATCAGTATGCCATTGCCGTTCTCATCGATCAGGATTGGAGAACCGCAGAGGCATTCAATGGCCATGACTGGATCAGCAATTCAATGAGTTTTTTAGCCTATTCCACATCGGCCTTTATTGCCTGTATTATTGCGGATTACATCCGGAGGCTCGGTTTTCCTGCGAGGGCTCATCATGCAAGAAATTATCAGGTCGTGTTGCCGCCCATCCTCCTCTGGGCGGGCCTGGGAGAAATGTGCCGGATCGGTGACTGCGTGCTCCATCCTTTTCTTGGACCCCGTTTCAAAGCGGCGGTCGTGACTACTGATCTACCTCTTGCCGTGGACAAACCCATTGATTTTGGATTGCAGGATTTTTGCTCCAAATGCAAGAAGTGTGCACGGGAGTGCCCTTCAGGAGCCCTCAGTCTGGATGACAAGGTGATGTTTAATGGTTACGAGCGTTGGTCTTCGGATGTTGAGAAGTGCACGAAGATGCGGGTTGGAAATCCGAAAGGGTCAGGATGCGGAACCTGCATCAAGGTTTGTCCGGCCAATAAACCTTACACGCTTTTCCACCGCGTAGTCGGCTGGACGGTCCGAAATTCTTCTCTCGCGAGAAGCATTGCCGTCCATGCCGATGATCTGATGGGATACGGAAAACCAAATTCTGAAAAGAAATGGTGGTTTGATCTGGAAGATGTGGATGGGCATCTGGAGATGCGATGAGCCATATACTTCTCATTTACCATAAGGATTCCAAACTCTACGAAGAAATCCTTTCCAAGAGATTGCCGGAATTAACCATCCGGCCTGCTTCCCGGCCAGAAGAAGCCATCGATTTCATCGAAGAAGCAGAGATCATCCTGTCGTGGAAAATTCCTGACGAACTGCTGAAGAAGGCAAAGCATTTGAAGTGGTTTGCCTCGCTCGGAGCAGGAAATGAGCATCTCATTCATAACCCTTATATTCCTGAATATGTCCTCTTCACCAAGGTCACCGTGTACGGCGAGATGATGGCCGAATATGTCTTCGCCTATCTCCTCTATTTTGCAAGAGACCTGTCAAAATATTTTTTGGATCAGCGGCATAAGATTTGGGAACAGAGACGACCGGAGCGCCTGAGGGGGAAGGTGTTGGGCATCCTGGGGCTTGGCTCGGTTGGCAAAGAGATTGCCAACCGGGGAAGACAGTTTGGGATGAGCGTCCTCGGAGTGAAACGGAATCCCGAATCCGTTGAGAATGTTGATCAGGTCTTTTCTTCAAAAGATCTGGGAAAGATGATTCCTCTTGTCGATTACCTCATTAACACCTTACCTTTGACAACGGAGACTTATCACCTCCTCGGAGAGAAGGAGGTCGGCCTGATGAAAGAGGGAGCGATCCTTTTTAATATCGGCCGGGGAAAGACGGTTGATGAGAAGGCATTGCCCCGGGCGCTCAGAAGTAGAAAGATTAAAGCCATCCTCGATGTCTTTGAAGAAGAACCCCTGTCACCCGAAAGTGAACTCTGGGACATGGAAAATGTGATCGTCACCCCCCATGTCTCCGGCATCAACCTCCCCGAAGAGATCTGCGAAGAGTTCGTCAAGAATTATGAACGCTGGGTCAAGGCCCAACCCCTTGCCGGCCTGGTGGAAAGGAGCAAGGGTTATTGATCACAGGCAACCCCAAATTCGCCAAATTCCAAAAAACGAAGAGGCATCTGGAATTTGTAATTTATTGAAGGGCATGCTATCATTTTGATAGCATGGAGGGCAAGAGCATGGCTAATGTATTAATTAGAAATGTTCCCGATGAAGTTTTGAACATGATCAAAAATGCGGCCAAGCGCCGCAACAGGTCGCTCCAGCAGGAGCTCCGAGAGGCGCTGGAAACTATGGCAAATCAATCTTCACCTGACATCTTCCGGAAAGCGACCGAACTGAAGGAAAAGCTGAGAAAGAAATCCGTTCGTTTCACGGACAGCGCCGAATTGTTGAGAGAGGACAGAGCCAGGTGAACCTTGTTATCGATGCAAGTGTTCTGATCAAGTTTTATATTCCTGAAATTCTCTCTGACAGAGCCCAATACTTGCTTGACTCCGTCAGGCAGGGTGAGATTACGTTGCTTGCACCAGATTTAGTTTATTCCGAGGCGGGGAATATCCTCTGGAAAAAACATCATTTGAATGAGCTTACTCGCTCTGAGGTTGAAGAGATTTCGGACGCCATTGTTTTGCTCCCATTGAGAGTGGAACCCTCTAAAGGGCTATTGCCGTTGGCGGTGCATATCGGGATGGCCTATGGAATCACTGTTTATGATGCCATGTACGTTACCCTGTCAAGGATCCATGAAATAAGGATGATGACCGCAGACAGGAAACTTTTTGAAAGATTGGCCAAAACCAATTTGAAAAAATATATGGCGTGGCTCGGTGGCGCCGAATGGTAAACCAATCGGAGAATGGTTAAAAATTAAAACGAAGGAGGAATTTATGGGTCATCTCGCAGGAAAAGAAGAGATCTTAAAAAAGTTGCAGAAGAGACTTCATCAGAATCCGGTGGGACTTCCGGAACATGCCTCGGTCTATGAGATTTTGTCCATACTTTATACCGAGAAGGAAGCCGAGGTGGGAACAAAATTTCCATTTGGCCTTGTCACCTTTGAGGAACTTCAGAAGGTCACTGGAATCGAGACGGGAGAGTTAGAGGCCATTTTAAAAGGAATGCTGAAGAAAGGTCTGGTCATGTCTTCGGTAAAGGATGGTAAGGTTAGATATTTGCTCTCTCCGGGATTGATGGGGTTTTTTGAATTTACCTTTATGCGGACAAACGAGACCCTTCCCATGAAGCGATTAGCAGAATTGATGCATACCTATCGAAATACTCCAGAATTTATCCAGGAATTTGCCTCACCCGGAACAAGCAGAGGCAAAGCCTATGCTTACAGCGGAGTTCTTCCAAAAGTGAAAAGCGAAATCCTTCGTTTTGACGAGGCTGCAGAGCATATCAAAAAAGCAGGCTACGGAGCTATTGGGAAATGTTATTGCCGCCATGAAACGTGGCATTTGGATAAAAATTGCTCTGCGCCGATCGATGATATATGTATGAGCCTAGGGATTGCCTCGGACTTCGTGGTGGAACAGGGATTTGCGAGAAGGGCATTGGTTGATGAACTTTTGGGCGCCTTAAAAAAGGCAGAGGATCATGGATTGGTTCACATCGGAGATAATGTTCAGGACCAGACCACCTTTATCTGTAACTGTTGTGGGTGTTGTTGCGGATTTCTCGGAGGGATCACGAAACATCACGTGAAACATGCTCTCACCACTACGAATTACATTGCCCGATTAGACCAGGAAAGTTGCAATGGATGCGAGATCTGCGCGGATCGCTGCCAGATCAAAGCCATTAAGATGGAAGGGGATTACCCTGTTGTGAATGAGGAGTCCTGCATCGGTTGTGGCGTCTGTGCCAACTTCTGCCCGACCGAGGCGATGAAGATGAAGGAAAGAGAGAAGAGGGTGATCCCACCCAAAACTTACAAAGAGTTAATGGTCCGCCTGATGCAAGAAAAAGGAAGGATATAATAAAGGGAATGATGGAGAAATGGACGCAAAAAGAGGTTCGGGAGAACCCATTGTGGGGACGGAGAACCCATTGTGGGGACGTTGGTTCAAATACAACTTGATATTGGGAAAGGGGTGAAGTAGCCTAAAGGCAAATGCCCAGACAAGCGAGACTCGATGCCCCGGGGACATTACATCATGTGATGGTTCGGGGGATAGAAGG
>VGSS01000026.1 GCA_016874935.1 Deltaproteobacteria bacterium
TGGTCGGAATGGAAGAGGGCCTCCTCCCGCACTACCGGAGGGGCGAAGAAATGGAGGATCTTGAGGAGGAAAGGAGGCTCTGCTATGTGGGGATCACACGTGCAAAGGAAAAACTCTATCTCTCGCGTACGGAAAAACGTTCCACTTTTGGAGTGGGCAGGGCCAATCTTGCCTCCCGATTTCTTGACGAACTTCCCTTTGAGCTGATTCAGGTCGAGGAGAGGGAAAGAAGAAGGGAAGGTCTGTTCTCACAGGAGGCCTCGTGGTTTGATGATCTCAGCCGTTCCGGAGAAGAGACGGATTTCCCGTCGCAGGAGAATGGTTTCTCAAGCAAGGAAGGTGTGGTATTGATCCCTGATGGATTCTATCCCCTCCGGACAGGGATGAGGGTGAGGCATCCCAAATTCGGCGACGGAAGGGTGAAGTCGATCGAAGGGATGAATGAGGATCAGAAGGTCACCATCTTTTTTCAATCAATAGGCCCTAAACGTCTGAAAACCCGACATGCGAATCTGGAAATCCTTGAGTGAGAAGAGATAGGGGAATAGGGAGATTGGGAGATAGGGAGAAATAAATTAATCACCCCACCTCCATACCACCCCATCTCCCCATAGCATTGAGTGCAGGAGGTTTTATGAAAACCTACTTTATTCTATCGGCAATCGGGAAGGATCGGCCGGGGATCGTGGCCGATGTTTCTGAGGTCATCTACGGATGCGGAGGAAATATTGAAGATTCCAGCATGAGTCTCCTCCGGAATCATTTTGCACTTCTTCTCCTCTTTTCAACCGACAGTGAGGCAGTGAATCAGAAGCTTTCGTCTGGCTTGAAGCGTCTGGAATGGGAGAAGAACTTGACCGTCTTCTACTCTCCGGTCACTTTTGAAGAGGCTTATCCCAGAGCCAGGGAGCAGGCCGACCGGCATAAAATCACGACTTCCGGAGTCGACCATGCCGGGATTGTTTTTAAGGTCTGCCGGCTTTTGGCCGATCGTAAAGTCAACATCATCGATATGAAAACCCATCGGGTGCTGTCTGCTGAGAGCGGAACTCCTCTTTTTGAAATGGATATTGATGTAGAGGTTCCTCACTCTGTCTCCGAGCAAGGGTTTAGGGAAGACCTTCATCGCCTGGCCAACGAACTGATGATCGATCTGGTGTTGAAGAGAATGTAAAGAGGGGTCTGGAAAAACCCCCACACTTCCAAATCTAACGCCCCCCATCCATCTTCCCCCCTCTTATCTTAAGAGGGGGAAGGGGGAGTTATAAGTCATTGTTACCCGCTCACTACCCTGATGAACCTTATTTTTTAATGGTTTCAGCGTTGGCAAAAAAACTGGTTTGGAAGTACGAAAGCGGATCTGTTACCCGGATACGTCCCTGGCTGTAAGGTCTTCTCAAGTGGGCAGTAATTTGAGTGGCCTTATCGGGTTTCAAGCGTTCAGTATAATAGAGAAGCGATTTTGAAATCTCATCATCCGACCACTTAACTTCAATTAGTTCCTCAAGATAATTTTCCTTGATAATGACAAAATCGATCTCCCGCCCTTCCTTGTCACGAAGATAACGGAGTTCATAGCGGTAACCATCACGGTCTTCCAAAAAGTGGAGTCGTTTTAGCAGGGAAGTTGCCACCAGATTCTCAAACCGTTCCCCTTCACCCGCAAGAACATCCGCATTGTCGAAGAAGTAGACTTTGGGGGGTTTAAGCACAGCCCTGGGCAGAGATTTTGTATACGGGCGAACTGTAAAAAGAAGATACATCCTTTCAAGAACATCGAGCCAGACTTTGGCCGTCTTGGCTGAAATCTGGAGATCGGTTGCTATGTTCGAAAGGGTGACCAGCCCACCTACTCGCTGACGCAACATATCCACAAACAATCCCAGGAGTTGAATGTTTCGAATGGATTCCAAATCCCTTATATCTTCACGGAGAACGCGATCAAAGCGCTCCCTCCTCCATCGTCGAGCGTCCCGCTCATCCCCACGGATGAAGGGTTCCGGGAAACCACCAAGCGCCATTAACCTTTGAAATCCTTCCTTTGGAGAAATCCCATTTGGTAACTCGTCGAGAGTAAAGGGATGGAGTCGCCAGGGATGATACCGCCCCATGAGCGAATCCCCTCCGCGCCGGTATATATCGAGACGTGCTGAGCCCGTTACAAGAAAGGCATGTGATTGAGGGGAAACATCGTAAACACCTTTGATCCATGTTTTCCACTTAGGAAATTTGTGCAGTTCATCGAAAATCAAAAGCCGGTCATTTCTGTCCCATCTCTTTTTGAGGATGTCCTGACGATCTTCATCCAGATCCCAGTCCAGGTATCTGCCCGAGGGAAAGTCGCTTGAGAGAATCCCTTTTGCGAGAGTGGTTTTTCCCACCTGGCGGGGGCCGCTTATGAAAACCATTTTTGATCGAAGATCATCGAGGATATAAGGGGTAATGTATCGCATATGGCTATAATAACCTAAACTACAAAATAGTCAAGTCTATTTTGGCATAGACTGCAAAATAGCCATACCCGCTAATTGTAAAAAAACAAATGTGAAACCCGGAGTCACCCCTGATGAATACATTTTATCAAAAAAGGGTGCCCAATCCTGGGAACCATATTCAACATTTAGCCGTCTAATTGTCAAGTATAAAAACATTAAAGAAATGGGTATTCTACGGTAATTAGCAACTTCAGCGCCGGGGTGGTCCATCTGTTTTATTCGATCTGGGGTCCACCTCTGGGGTCATGGTCCACCTCTGGGGTCAGGCTTTGGATATTTGGATTTCGAGCAGGCTCTTCCGGATATTGTTCACATATCGGTTCAGTTCTGCGTCGGTTTGTATTTCTTTCTCCAGGAGCTTTGCCGCAGTGCTCAAAGTTGAGCAATCCCGGCCAACTCGTTTGCTCAGTTCCGAAAGAGTCAAACAACCCGATTGCTGAACCAGCCATGCCATGACCGCTCGAACCCTGGAGACTCTTCGATCTTTCCCTGAGCCCGACAACTCCTCTTCTCTTAACGAAAACTCTTTGCAAACACAGGAAACAATCTCTTCCATCGCCACGGACCTTCCCAATCCCTCCTGCTTCTGTCCAAGAACTTTATCGAGAAAGATTGTATCGCCTAATATCCGCGAATCCACGCCGGACCCCTTGCCATATTCCCTTTGATATCCTCCGTCTCTCTCTTGTTCAACGAATTCCCGGTAAGCCCGTCGTGCACTTCTCGCCTTCTGTGAAAACATCGATAAGACCCACTCCGTCGTCAGCCAGGGAATGTCCTCCAGTCCCAAGTAGGAACGATGACCACTCCACGGATAGTTTTCCGGAAATTCCACAATTCCTGACCGCACTGGATTCAAATGGATGTATCGGGTCAACGCCAATAAATAAGCATCAGCGTCAACCAGGACAGCTTTGTAACGTCCTTGGAAAAGATGTCCTGCTCGGCCTCGGCGCCAGTTTATCCAACGGGTGTATCGAAAGGCAAGGTTCTGGATGATACGGGGAAGCCCGATATTTCCAACCTCAATGGCCAAATGGACGTGGGTGGTCATCAAACAGAAAGCATGGACCTTGTGCCTATAACGTTCGATCCCCTCTTGAACCAAGAGAAAGAACCGGAAACGGTCCTCCGGGCTGAAAAAAATCTCCTGCCCCCCGTTCCCGCGCAACATGACATGGTACAACGCACCAGGAAAATGGACCCTTGGTTTACGTGCCATAGGGCCATCATATCACAATCATCACAGAAATCCAAATATCCAAAGCCTGACCCCAGAGGCAATATACCAACAGAAGGTCCAGATTCTTCTTGACATCCCGCTCGATTTGGAACAAAATTTTTAATAAGTTACAGGAGAGACTCCGAAAGGGGCGCCGAAGGGGCAAGTTCCGATTGATCGGAAGGAAACTCTCAGGCAAAAGGACTGTAACTTGGCTGACTCCTGGAAAGATCCCGGCCTTTTAGCTTTTGCTCAGGTCGAGACACCGAAGGGGACAAATCCCGATCTTACCGAGGGATAATCTCTCAGGTCAAAAGACAGGGGGAGGGAGATCGATATTCGATTGCCTTCCCCCATTTTTATTTTGACAGGAGATGAGTATGGTTGATATTGTTTTTATCAGAATCGAAGAGTTGAGAGAGCATGAGGAAATCCGGCCTCATTATCTCGAGGAGCTGAAGAACGAAATCCTTTCGGACGGGATCCTCAAGATGCCCATCGCCGTGGATAGAGAAACCTACATCATTCTGGATGGGCATCACCGGCTCCATGCCTTGAAAAAGATCGGTTGTAATAAGATTCCAGTCATTCTGGTTGACTATCAATCGCCTGAGATTAAAGTCATTCCCTGGAGGGAGGGAGAAAGGATTACAAAGGAGATCATCATGGAAACAGCCCTTGCCGGAAAAAGAATGCAACCGAAAACCTCCAAACATATGATCATGATTGAAGGGGAATTGAAGCATATCTCGTGTATCGAGACCATCATCAATGTTCCATTGGATGAGTTGAGGTAAAAATTGGTCAAGTTCTCAGGTATCGGTTAGGGTTACGAAAAAAGGTTTACGGTGACGATGCTCGTATCGAAGCAGGAAGCTCAAAACTTAAAGCTCGAACATCCAGATTCTATTCACGAGCCTCGATACGAGCTTCGACAACGACAAACGTTATTTTCAATTTAACGATAATGACAGGAGGAACGAATGGAATTTCCTGAAGAGTTGCTCTATTCAGAAGACCACGAGTGGGTGAGAGATGAAGCAAATCAGGTGACGATCGGCATCACTGACTACGCCCAGAGCCAGTTGAAGGATATCGTCTATGTGGACCTTCCGGAGATCGGATCCGAGTATAAGAAAGGGGAGAGCATGGGAGTCGTTGAATCGGTGAAGACAGTTGCCGACATCTTCTCTCCGGTCACCGGCAATGTCCTTGAAAAGAATCTGGAACTGAAGGACCATCCGGAATGGGTCAATACAGATCCCTATGGGAAAGGGTGGCTCCTCAGGATGGAATTGAATGAGAAGGAGGAGTTAAAGGGACTCCTTTCATCAAAAGCCTATCAGGGAACACTTTCAGAGGATTCGTAATGGAAGACTACCTCCGCTACATCCCCCACACCCAAAAGGATGTCAGAGAGATGCTCGAAGCGGTTGGTGTGAGGAGTATTGAAGACCTCTTCGGAAGCATCCCTAAAGAACAAAGACTCTCAAAGCCCTTAGACCTTCCTGGTCCTCTCTCTGAGCCAGACCTTATCCGGCATGTGCAGGGTCTCGAGAGCCCAATCCTTACAAGTTTTATCGGCGGAGGAGCCTATCATCATTTTATCCCTGCTGTGGTTTCGCATCTGGCCTCCCGTTCCGAGTTCTATACCGCTTACACCCCTTATCAGCCGGAGATCAGCCAGGGAACGCTTCAAGCCATCTTTGAGTATCAGACCCTGATGTGCCAGTTGACCGGCATGGAGGTGTCAAATGCTTCGATGTATGACGGAGCATCGAGTCTGGCCGAAGCGGTGTTGATGGCTCACCGGATCACAGGGAGAAAGAAGATCCTGGTCTCGGAAGCAATCCACCCCGAATATCGTAAGGTCATCCAGACCTATATCGACCCCGAAGAGCAGGAAGTTGTTCTGATCCCGTATCTGAAAAAAGAGGGGAGGACGAACGAGAAAGCTCTGGCCCAATTTCTTGACCAGGATGTGAGTGCGGTCATCATTCAGAGTCCAAATTTCTTCGGTGTGATTGAAGATCTTAAAAATATCGGTGAAGGAGTTCATAAAGCAGGAGGGTTGATGATCATCTGTTTCAGCGAAGCAATTGCCTACGGAATTCTGAAGCCACCCGGAGAAATGGGTGTCGATATCGTGGCGGGAGAAGGCCAGAGCCTTGGAATTCCCCTATCTTTTGGCGGGCCTTATCTTGGCATCTTCACGACAAACGAGAAATTTATTCGAAATATGCCCGGACGGCTCGTGGGCGAGACCGTTGATCTGGAGGGGAAGAGAGGTTTTGTCCTCACCCTGGCAACTCGGGAACAGCATATCCGCAGGGAGAAGGCGACCTCCAATATCTGCACGAATGAGGGGCTCTGCGCCCTGATGGCAACGGTCTATCTCTCCTGCCTCGGAAAGAAGGGATTGAGGGAATTAGCCCTGATGAACCTGAGCAAGGCGGAATATGCAAAGAAGGTAGCCTCGAGGATTAAGGGTTGCAGGCTTACTTTCTCTTCTCCCACATTCAATGAGTTTGTCATGGAGATCGAAGGTGATCCTGAAAACGTCTTGGAGAGATTGAGGAGAGAAGGAATTGTGGGCGGATTACCTTTAGCACGATTCTATCCTGAGCTTAACCGCCACCTCCTCGTCACGGTTACGGAGATGAATACAAAAGAAGAGATGGATCGATGGGCGAATGTTTTAGAGAAAGTGTTGAAGTGAAATATAAATTCGAAGCACGAAGTCCGAATTTCGAAACAATCTCAAATGACCCAATTCCAAATGTTCAAAACGAAAAAAGTTTAAGAAATTTAAATTTTGAACATTCGAATTTGTTTCGAGCTTCGATATTCGAATTTCGGATTTTTCTCGGCGAGGATAAATAAAGTTTGGCTAAACAAAAGGATCTGTTTGGTGAAGAATCGTAGAGATACTGGTTTAATCCAGAATGAACCTCTGATCTTCGAACAGGGAAGCGAAGGAAGGAGAGGATATTCCTTACCCCAATGGGATATTGAGGAGGTCGAGGTCAATCGCCTTCTCCCTTCACATTTTTTAAGAAAAGAGTTAGAGGGTTTTCCTCAGTTGAGCGAGATGGATGTGGTTCGCCACTTCACGCGGCTTTCCCAGTGGAACTATGGCGTCGATAACGGTTTCTATCCATTGGGTTCCTGCACAATGAAATACAACCCTAAAATTAATGAAGAAGTGGCGAGGATGAAGGGGTTTGCCCATATTCATCCCTATCAACCGGAGAGCCTCGTCCAGGGCATTCTTAAACTGATGGTTGAACTCGGAGGTTTTCTCTCCGAGATCACGGGGATGGATCAGGCGACCCTTCAGCCGGCCGCAGGGGCTCATGGTGAGCTGACCGGGATGATGATGATCCGGGCGGCTCTCCAGGCCCGTGGCGAAAAGAGGAAGAGGGTGCTGGTGCCGGACACTGCCCACGGAACCAACTGCTCGACTTCAACCGTTGCCTCCTATCAGGTGGTGGAGATCAAATCGAATGAGAGGGGGGTCATCCCGCCCCGGAAGATTGAAGAGTTGATGGACGAAGAGGTCGCCGGAATCATGGTGACCAATCCCAATACCCTCGGGTTCTTTGAAGAACATCTGGCAGAGATCGCTGAGATCGTTCACCGCAAAGGAGGATTTGTCTATTGCGATGGAGCCAATCTCAATGCTTTAATGGGAATCGTAAAACTGGGTGATCTCGGAGTGGATATGGTTCACCTCAACCTTCACAAGACCTTCTCGACACCTCATGGCGGAGGAGGTCCCGGGTCCGGACCTCTGGCTGTAAAGAGTGAGCTGGCTCCTTTTCTTCCTGTTCCGGTGATCGAAAAAGAGGGAGAAACTTACCGGTTCAATTTTGATCGGCCCAAGAGTATTGGAAGAATAAAAGCCTTCTATGGAAACTTCGGGGTTGCTCTTAAGGCCTATGCCTATATCTTTTCCATGGGAGCAGAGGGACTTAAGCGGGCGAGCGAGGTGGCTGTGCTCAATGCCAACTATCTAATGAAGGGACTGAAGGGCTCTTTCAATCTTCCTTATGACCGGCCCTGCATGCATGAGTGTGTCTTCACCGACCGGTATCAGGAGAAGCATCATGTCTCAACGCTGGACATTGCGAAGAGGCTGATCGATTACGGATTTCATCCACCGACCATTTATTTTCCTTTGGTGGTCAAGGGTGCGCTGATGATGGAGCCCACGGAAACAGAAGGCAAAGAGGAACTCGATCGATTTATTGAGACGATGACGGCGATCGCCAAAGAGGCGGAAGAGAATCCCGACTTGCTCCGGCAGGCCCCCACCAAGGTTAAGGTGAGACGGCTCGATGAAGTTCGGGCTGCAAGGAAGCCGAAGTTGAGATGGAGTCCAAATACATAATATCGAAATCCGAAGCACCTGCCTGCGCGAAGCCGCTTCGGCATAGGCAGGCGAAATCCGAAACTCGAAACAAATTCAAAATTCGAATTTCTAAATTCTCGAAACAATTTGGGTCATTTGAAATTTGGTCATTCGGATTTGTTTCGAATTTCGATATTCGGATTTCGAAATTAAATTTTGCCTATGGATGGAAACGGATACATTGTAGACCTCGGAACAGTAGATTATGCTAAGGCGTTGGACCTTCAGCACCAATTCTGGTCGAAGAGGGTTGAGGGTGAAGTTCCAGACTTGCTTCTCATCCTCGAGCATCCTCATGTGATCACGCTCGGAAGGCGGGGAGAGCGATCCCACTTGCTCATTTCCCCGGATGTTCTGGAGGCCATGAAGATTCCCCTCTTCCATACGGAGCGGGGCGGTGATGTCACCTACCATGGCCCCGGCCAACTGGTCGTCTATCCCATTTTCAATTTAAAGGATTATGGATATCGCCTTATCCAGTATGTGAGCCAATTGGAAGAGGTGATCCTCTCCGTCTTGATGGATTTTGGGATCGAAGGGAAAAGGGATTCGTCCAATCGTGGGGTCTGGGCAGGGGGCGACAAGATTGCCTCCATTGGCGTGGCCATTAAACGATGGGGATCTTTCCACGGGATTGCCTTAAACTACGCAACAGATTTAAAATATTTTGAACTGATCAATCCCTGCGGCCTCAAAGGGATAAGGATAACCTCCATAGAGAAGATCATAGGAGAGAAGGTTCCAAGAGACAGATTGGTTGAGAGGATTATTTTCCACTTTAAAGAAATTTTTAAAAGAAACTGGCTGGAAAAGGGGTTAAAGGAAATTGATAAATAGATTTGGTGGCACAGGCTTCCAGCCTGTGACCTATGGTTTTTTATGTGAGCGCTTTCCCTTTTAACCCCTCCACCCCCCCCTTAAAGTAAGGGGAGACTGGGCGGGGTTATGATAGAGGAGGCAAAAGTAGTATTATTTAAAAAATAACCTATGAACCCAAAGAGAATTGTAATTATCGGTGGAGGGCCGGGGGGTTATGTGGCTGCGATCCGGGCGGCTCAATTGGGAGCAAAACCCATCCTCATCGAGAAGGATAAGATCGGCGGAACCTGTCTCAATCGTGGGTGTATTCCCACAAAAGCCCTTCTGCACGATGCAAAATTACTTCACTCACTCAAAGGGTCCCCTGTCTTTCAGCTCCTTTCCTTCGACACTTCCGGACTTCTAAACCCAATGATGGAGCGGAAGAAGAAGGTCGTTGAGGAGCTGGTAAAGGGCGTCGAGATATTGCTCGAATCGCATCGGGTGACCATTAAGCATGGTCAGGCTGACCTTTTGAATCCCAATCAAGTGGTTCTGTTGAATGGAGAGAAAGAGATCATTGATGCTGATACAATCATTTTGGCTCCCGGTTCGAAATCGAAGGGACTTCCAAACATCACTCCAGACAGTAACAGGATCATCACCAGTGATGAAGCGCTGGAGATAACACAAATCCCCCGGGAAATGGTCATCATCGGTGGAGGATACATCGGCGTTGAGTTTGCCACGCTCTTCAATACACTCGGTTCAAGAGTGACGATTGTAGAGATTCTGGAGAATATTCTTCCTGGCCTTGAGGGAGAATTAGTCCGGAATCTGCGGAGGTTTCTGGAAAGGGATGGGGTCAAGATTTTAACCCAATCCTCTGTCGAAGAGATTCAGTATGGGGAGAATGGGTTAAGGCTTGGCGTTAAAACCCCCCAGGGGATCCAGGAGGTCATTGCTGAAAAATTACTTATGGCTGTGGGAAGAGGCCCCAACTTAGAACTAAGTTTTTCAAAGGCAGGTATTGAGATTTCCCCTAAAGGGATTAAGGTCAGCCGTCGAATGGAAACAACTGCTCCGGGTATCTATGCGATCGGGGATGCCATTGAAGGAATCATGCTTGCCCATGTGGCAATGGAGCAGGGAATGGTGGCAGCGGAGAATGCAATGGGTCTCCATCGGGAATGGGAATCCCCTTGGATTCCTCTCTGCATCTTCTCCCATCCTGAAGTGGCTTCCATTGGCCTCACTGAAAAAGAGGCGAAGGCAAAAGGGGAGATAAAGATTGGCCGTTTCCCGTTCCGGTCCAATCCGAAGGCCGTAATCTCAGGAGAGACCGATGGTCTGATCAAAGTGATTGCGAGTCGCGAGAACGGCACCCTCTTAGGTGTTCATATCATCGGGCCTGAAGCAACTGTTATCATCTCCATTGCATCAACGATGATCGGGGCTAAGCTAAACGAATTTGCGCGGTTGATTCAGGCTCATCCCACGATTCCGGAGGGGCTCAAGGAAGCATGCCTCGATGCGGATGGCTTGGCGATTCATTTGCCGAAACCGCTGCGACCTCCAAAAAGCGCATAGAGCATAGCGCATAGCGCATGGCAAAAAAAAGATCATTGCAAATTGAAAATTGCTAATTGGTAATTGAGCATTGAAGAATTTAAAAAAGCCTCCATGGCTAAAAAAACGAATACCACCATACCAGGATCTTCTTAAGGTTAAATCCGTTTTAGCGGAGACAGACCTTTACACTGTTTGCGAGGAGGCGCATTGCCCGAACCTCGGGGAGTGTTTTTCGCAAGGGACCGCAACCTTTCTAATCCTGGGTAATATCTGCACAAGAAATTGCGGGTTCTGTGCTGTCCAGCACGGAATTCCTACCCCTCCTGCCGCAGATGAACCCGGCAGGATAGGTAGGGCAGTTTTGGGGATGGGCATCTGCTATGCAGTCATTACCTCTGTCACACGGGATGATTTGCCTGATGGCGGAGCCTCTTTTTTTGCGAGAACGATCGAAGCGATTCGAGAGCAGAATCAAGGAGTAAAAATTGAGGTACTGGTTCCAGATTTCAGGGGAGACCTCTCTTCTCTCGAGACAATCCTTCGTGCGTCTCCGGATGTCCTTAATCACAACATTGAGACAATCGCACGCCTATACTCCGAAGTCCGGCCTCAGGCAGACTACAGCAGATCACTCCATCTACTGAGGGAGTCAAAGAGGAGCCATCCACGGATTCTTACCAAATCGGGTTTCATGCTCGGGCTGGGTGAAACCCATGAAGAGGTTTTGGAGCTGATGCAAGACTTGAGGAATGTGGGGTGTGATTTTTTAACGATCGGTCAATACCTCCAACCCCGTTCCGATCGGCTGCCTGTCGAAAGGTATATCCCTCCTGAAGAATTCGAAGAATATCAGAGGATAGGAATGAAGATGGGCTTCAAAGCCGTTGCCTCCGGCCCCTTCGTCCGCAGTTCCTTTCACGCCTCACAACTATTTGAAAATATACCTATTTCTGCAACTACATAATCCGCTAGACTAAATCAAAAAAATCTCTTGAGATTAATTTTATATTGGTATATACTCCGAGTGATACTCTAACAGGAGGTTTATGTCTATGTCTAAAAATCTTTCATTAAAGCTTCAAGATGGAATCTTTAAAGAGACGGAACAGGTTTTGAAAAAAGTTAAGCGTCCTCGGAACGCCTATATCAATGAAGCCGTTCACTTTTATAACAGACTGATGGCTCGAAGGTTACTTAAAAACAAGTTAATGAGGGAGTCGAATATTGTGGCAGCGGATTCCATGTCTGTTTTAGAAGAATTTGAAAAATTCGAAGAAATTATCTCCGGAGAAAATCATGGAAATTAAAAAATGGAACGTTTACCTTGCCGATTTAAGTCCGAGGTTTGGCACAGAACCCGGAAGGGCGAGACCAGTAGTTGTCGTTCAGACTAACCTTCTCAACAACAGTCACCCCTCTACCATTATTTGTCCTTTGACAACGAATGTCCATCCCCAATCTAATATTCTTCGAGTTCACCTTCAGAAAGGTGAGGGAGGCTTGACGGAAAAATCGGACATTATGGTGGATCAGGTTCGGTCTATTGATAATCGTCGGTTTCTTAAGCAATTAGGGATGATAGGAAGGACAGGCCAAAAAAGGCTGGCTGAAAACATTCAGGTCATCCTTAACTGATTTGATTAACAAGAATTATGAGGAGTGAAAGAAACGTGGAGAAACATAAAAACAATTTGGTTCTGATATTTAGCGCCCTCATATTGTTAATATTGAGCCTAAACTCCTGTACTTTGAAAGAAACTCCACCCCCTCAGATTACACCACCTGCCATTCAACCTCCCCCAAAGCCGGCGAAGATTGCGCTGGTGCTTGGGGCTGGGGCATCCAAGGGGTTTGCTCATATTGGTGTGCTTAAGATTCTTGAAACGAACAAAATCCCGGTTCATATGATCGTGGGGACGAGTGTGGGCAGTGTGGTCGGAAGTTTCTATGCCTCAGGTCTCAATGCCTTTGACCTTCAGAGGTTATCCTTCTCCACCGAACAGAAGGATATTGTGGACCTCACCATTCCGGAGAACGGGTTCATCAAAGGGGAGAAATTAGAGGAGTTTGTCAATAAGACATTGAAGAATACTCCGATGGAAAAACTGAAGATCCCTTTTTATGCAGTTGCCACAGAAATCCAGAATGGTCAAGAGACCGTTTTCGGCAGGGGAAATACAGGACAAGCCGTGAGGGCGAGTTGTTCCATTCCGGGTGTTTTCAGACCCGTTAAAATAGGGGATAAGGTCTATGTGGATGGAGGTGTTGTCAGTCCAGTGGCAGTGGATGCCGCAAAGCGGTTGGGGGCGGATGTTGTGTTGGCTGTTGATATTTCTGCAAGTGCGGAACGAACTCCTCCCAGAAATACGATTGAGACCCTTCTCCAGTCGATTGGCATCATGTATTCGAAACTGGCCGCCACTCAGCTCGCTCAGGCCGATGTGGTGATCAGGCCGAAGGTCGGCCATATTGGTTCAAGCGATTTTTCAAAGAAACACGAGGCGGTTTTAGAGGGTGAGAGGGCGACCATCGAAGTCATGCCCAGAATCCTGGAGATCATCACCCAGCTCCGATTAGAGGGAAGGTTGGAGTAAGGAAAACGGGAAATAATAATTGAGAATTATGAATGTTGAGTTAAGGCTACCTCTAAAAACGTCATTCCGGTCCCGATCTTCATCGGGAGAATCCAGAAAAAGACAAGAAAATAACTGGATTCCTGCCTACGCAGGAATGACGGATTAAAGATAGGAAAAGGGGGTGGAAAGAATGAATCAGGATCAGGACCATCTTAATCTATTATCGATTTTCCACTATATTGTGGGAGGGATTGCCGCTCTATTCTCTTTCTTACCGGTCATCCATCTTGCCCTGGGGATCCTCTTCCTTATTGCTCCTCAACGCATGGGAGGAAGCCCTCCTCCCCAATTTTTAGGATGGATTTTCATCATCATGGGTGGAGGCTTCATGCTCATAGGCTGGGCCTTTGCAGTCTGCGTCATCCTGGCCGGCCGGTATATTGTGAGACACAAACATTACATCTTCTGTCTGGTCATCGCCAGCCTGAACTGTCTTTTTATGCCCTTCGGGACGATTCTGGGGGTGTTTACCATCGTCGTTTTGGTGCGGCCCTCTGTGAAAGCCTTGTTTTATCCGAGCGAAGATTTAGTGCTTGCAGTTTGATGGAAAAGAGAAAAGGTTCTCGTCAAGATCATCGGGAAATGATCAGGAGGTAGACCGAATCGAAAATATGGGTTTACCCCGTTAGAAAGGAGAAAACTATCTAATGGGGTTTGCTGAAAACGTCGTCTCTTATGTTTGGGGAAAAGGAGACAAAATGAATTTATCTGCCGGCCAGCTTTTAGAGATTGCGCAATATTCCATTGTCCGTTTGGATGGGGCCTGGTTTTTGGCCCTGGCCGAAAGACTGGGGAAAGAGAAAGCGTGGGAGATGGATATCGAAGCGTGGAAGCAGTTTTCCTATCTCTTTGGGAAAAAGATCAGAAAAGAGATTATCCTCAATCCAGTGTGGCCAGAAAGTTTTTTGGAGTCTCTCGAGATTCTCAGTAAAGTTTTAAAAATTGAAGGGCGTAAGATATCTATCGAAGGAGATACCATCACCGTTCAAACTGCGGACTGTGAAGTCCAGAAAGCCATTGCCAAAGCCGGTATCGCAGATTGCGGCATTGTAACGGTGCATACCTATCATGGATTGATGAGAGGGTTGTTTGGAAAGAGCATAGATATTGTTGTGCGTCACACAAAAAATCTGAATCAGGGTGATGACTGTTGTGAGGTCATTGTCTCCCAAAAAATTCAAGAGTAAGGAGGAGCTTATGGATATTCAGACGGTTCGGACGTTCTTCATGTGGTGTACCATCATCAACGGGGGGTTACTCATTTTCTCGTTTCTGACCTGCGCCTACGCCCGAGAGTGGGTATACCGGATGCACGGTAAGTGGTTTCCCATGCCAAGAGAAACCTTCGATGTGGTGATCTACTGTTTCATCGGGATCATGAAGGTCTTTGTTCTTATGTTCAACCTTATCCCATATGTCGCTCTTGCGATCATCGGGTGAAACGAGCGTCCTTTCTCAGGGCTTCAGACAAGATGATCTGCTACCCGCTCTGCTCCTGTCTTCAAAGTCAATTTTCACCGGCCATCGCAAATCTCTGCTTCAATGTGCCTGATGTTCCCCGATATGGGAAGGTTAAATTTCCATGTCCGGATAGAGCTTTTTAAAACAGTCCGGACAGATGCCGTGACTGAATTCTGCTTCGGAACGGTCCCGGATATAGACCTCAATCTGATTCCAATAACCCTTGTCATCCCGTATCTTTTTGCAGGATGCGCAGATGGGAAATAACCCGCTCAACTGTTTAACTTCGGAAAGAGCTTTTTGCAGATCAAGAATCAGTTTCTCCCGCTCCCTTTCTATCCGCTTTAGATCAGTAATATCATGCGCCATGCTTCGCACGACCTGGGCAGTCGCTCCCTCGGTTCCCAAAGAATTATTATATTCCCAAAGACGTTTTTCTCCCGAAGCGGTCTGGAGCAACATGACCCCACTGGCCCTCCCCTGCTTTAAGATAGTATCCAAATATTGATCAAATTCGCCCTTAACCTCAGGGGCTAAAAGATCGCGAATATTTCTGTTAATAATAGCGCTCTGCTCATATCCCAGTAAATTTGCAACCCTTTGGTTGACGGAAAGGATTTTCCCTTCAAGGTCATGGGTGCTGATCAGATATTCGCTGAATTCGACCAGGTCCCGGTAATGTTCCTCGCTTTCCCGTAATGCCTTTTCTATTCGCTTCTGTTCAACAAAAAACTGTGCATTGGCAATGGCGCCGGCGATCTGGTGGCCGACTCTTTCAGACAGACTGAGGTCCAGCTCGGTATAAGCATTCGGTTTCAATGATCGAAAGTGAAGAGCGCTTATCACCTCGTTCTTTGAAATCAAAGGAACGGATATCATTGATCGAAATCCAGCACGAAATGAATTCAAGAGGTGAGGATAAGCTTTAAACAATTCATTTTCATCTTCCGCATGAATGAGAAGGCCCGATCGCGTAGCCATAAGTTCTTCATAAATTGAGTGAGCAAAGGGGAAAACATCTCCCTGATTACGGTCATCAACTTCAATTCCCCAGGTATAAGCCATTGTAACGGTCTGGGCTTCAGAATTAATGGTGGACACCGAAATCCTGTCAAACGGAATCAGTTTGCGAACTTCTTCAGCGAAAAGGCTATATACTTCGTCAATATCCAGTGTCGAACCAATAATTTGTCCGATCCTGGCGATGATTGCGTTTTCCTGAGAAAACCTCTGCGCTTCCATTTCACTTCTTATTAATGCTTCTTCTGTTCGCTTCTGTTCAGCGAAAAGTAGAGCATTGACAATGGCACTGGCTATCTGATCCCCGATTTTCTCGGCAAGCCTCACATCCTTATCCGTATAGGCATAGGGTTTAAGAGATCTCAAAAGCAGACCCCCTATGATCTGTCCTTTTGAGAATAAGGGGACATTCATGATCGATCGAAACCCAGCTTGAAAAGTTGATAGAAGCATAGGAAAACGGTCTTTATATTCATGGGGATCTTCTGTTTGAATGAGAAGAATGGATTTTGTATGGACCATCTCGGCAATGCCTGAACCCTGGAGGGGATAAACCTCCCCGACTTTACGATCCACAACTCCTTTTCCTTCAATGTAGAGATTTGTAAGAGTGTTCTTTTCAATATCAACAGCGTTAATCACAATCCGGTCGAAGGGGATAATCTTTTTCACTTCCCCAGCAAAGCGCTCATATATCTCTTCAATATTGAGAGTTGAACTGATGATTCGCCCAATCCCTGCCAGGATTTCATTCTCCCGGGATAGGCTTTTTGCCTCCTCCTCACTTTTCATCAGCACCTGTTCCATCTGTTTGCGCTCAGTGATGTCATGAATGATGGTCATGATACCTTTGGTTTGACCCTGTGCATCAATAATGGGTGTTGATGAGAATTCGCCCCAAAATGGTGTGCGATCATATTTTAAAAGCTTATATTCAAAGGGCAAAGGCGATATTTCTTTTGCGATCAGCTTTCGTATTCGATCCATAGCCATGTCCTGGTGCTCAGGATGAAGCCACTCTAAAACGGATGTTCCTATGATAGGTGATCCAGGAGGAATGCCAAAGATATCGTAAATTTTTGGGGAAACGAACGTAAGGTGCCCTTCCCGGTCTGTGATTGAAATGCCTTCAGGGGAAAAATTGATCAACTGTCGGTAGTACTCTTCTGATTCATGAAGTTTTTCTTCAAACCTCCTCTGCTCTGTGACATCGCGGAAACTCCATACCCTTCCGATAATTTGATCACCCAGCCTCTGTGGCTGGGAGTATCGCTCAAAAATCCTCCCATCTTTGAACTCAAGCAGATCAAAGCTATTCGCTTCAGGAGAGGCATAAAGCTCTTTAACCTTGATCAGAAAGCTTTGAGGATATTTTAATTGATCCAGGACAAATGAAAGCGCCTGATCGTCGTTTTTTGACAGAAGAATGTATTCAGGAATCTGCCACATCTGGACAAATCTCCTATTAAACTTTACCATCTTACCTGCTCTGTCAACGACAAGAATTCCGTCGGCGGTTGCCTCAAGCGTGGCATTGAGAAGAGAGAGGCTATGCTTCATCTCCTCCTCAGCCTTCTTACGGTCGATGATTTCTTTTTCAAGCTGTTCATTTATCTTCTGAAGTTCAACCGTTAATGGTGGTGTTTTCATATTCATTCAATTAACCTTCATATCTTTCTTAATACTTGATGGCCGATAGGAGTTCCTTGATGACACAAACCTCATTTCGACTTAACACCCATCCAAAACCTCACGGACCTTGCGAGCAAGGCTATCCTGGGTGAAGGGTTTCTGGAGGTATGGCATCCCATATTTTAATATCTCATGGTGAATAATGGCGTTATCCGTATAGCCTGACATAAAAAGGACTTTTGTCTCATGGTGAAGGGAGGTAAGATGTTTTGCTAACTCAGGCCCACTCATTCCAGGCATGACCACATCGGTTACCATGAGATGGATAGGTTCGCCATTTTTCTCTTTGACTAAACTCAGTGCCTCTTCGCTATTGATTGCCTCGAATACATTATACCCTTTTTTCTGAAGAATCGTGACAACCACTCTCCGAACAACCTCTTCATCTTCCACCAGAAGGATGGTTTCAGATCCATGGAGCGGTTTGGGAAGAGATGGTCCTATGTCAGTGGCATCCATCTCTTCCTCAACTCTTGGCAGGTAGATTTTGAAAACCGTTCCTTGACCGGGTTCGCTATAGACCCAGATATGACCCCCACTCTGTTTAACAATTCCATAGACCGTAGAAAGGCCAAGACCCGTTCCTTTGCCCTGCTCCTTTGTTGTAAAGAAGGGTTCAAAGATGTGCTCTTTGACCTTCTGGGGCATCCCGATTCCAGTATCGCTTACTGAGATCATCACATAGCGTCCTGGTTCAACCTCAATATGTGCCCGTGCATACTCCTCATTCAATTCCACATTGGTTGTTTCAATAGTGAGCCTCCCTCCCTTCAACATGGCATCTTTCGCATTCACTGCCAGGTTGATGATCACCTGCTCCATCTGTCCCGGGTCCACCTTGACTCTTCCAAGATTCTCGGTCAAACATGTCACAAGTTCTATATGCTCACCAATTAAGCGTCGAAGCATCTTGTCCATATTAGAGACCAAGGTATTCAGATTCACCACTTTGGGCTGAATCACCTGTTTGCGGCTGAAGGCAAGGAGTTGGCGTGTTAAGGATTCGGCCTTTTCGGAGGCATTCTTGATTTCGAGAGTATCGGGATAGAGGGGGTTGGTTTGATCGAGACTGCTGAGCATCAGGTCGCTATAACCTCTTATAACAGTTAGAAGATTATTGAAGTCGTGGGCCACCCCCCCAGCCAACTGGCCAATGGCTTGCATTTTCTGTGACTGATGAAACTGTTCCTGAAGCATGATCATCTCTTTTTCTACGTGCTTATGTTGGATAATACCGGCTATCGCATTGGCGATTGCCGTTAAGAATTCTTCCTCCCTCTGATTACGGAGGTGTCCCTCTCTGATGTAGATATTGATCACCCCGAGTAATTTCCCGGAAAAAAGAATGGGAACGCAATAATGTCCATGAGGCGATATGCCCTCATAGGTAGTCTCATGACGGTCATCAATGCAATCGGCAAATTGTATCTCTGCTGTTGATGCAGCCCGGCCGCAAAGGCATTTCCCGAAAGGGACTTTGGTACAGGCCTCTCGTATTGGTGCGGCCAATCCTTTTTGGACTGTCATGACTAAGGTTTCTGGCTCATCCCCGATAAGAAATATGCCTCCCCTTGATTCGAAGGCAAGCCATGGGATTGAAAGGACAAGGTCAAGCGAGTGATATAAAATCTCTTCGAGAGGGATATCCTTTAATGGAAGGCTGAGAAGAGAGTTGATGGTGGTTTGAACATCATAATTTCGATTGATCTCCTCCTCGGTTTTCTTTTGCCCCGTGATATCGGATATGATATTGACCGCTCCGATGAGATGATGAGATTCATCCAAGATCGGGTCTATCGAGATATTGAACCATCTATCATTCATCGACAGGATGATCGTTTCCCGGTGAAGAGTCTCCTTCATTCGCGAAAAGGGGCAACCATCAATAGGGGTTGGGGTCCCGAGCATGATTTCCCAACAGGAATGGTTGATAATTTCATTAAACGGTTTTCTAACGAAATTTTTCATGGCCCTGTTGCATCGTAAAATTCTTCCTTCCAAATCTAACAGGCTGACCATATCGGTAATGCTGTCGAAAGTGGTCCGCCATTGCTGGGCCGCATTAAGAAGTGCTTTCTCAGACCGTTTGCGGTGGGTGATATCATGCGCCATGGCTCTCACCATGGGTTCATCTACCCCATGTTTACGCAAAGAATTGTTATATTCCCAGATGCGTTTTTCTCCTTTACCGGCCTGAACCAACATCAGACCCTTAGCGACTCCATCCCTTTGAATCTTTTCCAGGTAATCATTGAACTTGTCCCTGACCTCAGGCGCTAAAATTTCCCGAAGGTTCTTCTTTAAAAGAACACTTTGATCGAAACCCAGAAGCTTTACAGCCTCCTGGTTGGCAGAAAGAATTTGACCTTTTAGGTCGTGGGTGCATATGATATATTGACCGTACTCCACCAGATCGCGGTAACGATCTTCACTCTCACGTAATTTCTCTAATAACTTTTGGTAATTACGAGATTCGGAGATGGGGCTTTCACCCAAAATATTAGGGGGATATGAATTACCCGATTTGGTTTTAAATGTTTTTTTAATGATCATAATCACTATTCATTGGAGTTCGGCCTTACGGGCAACTGAAGATGTTATTTCACAGCAATATTAATGCCAACTGCTTCATTTATATTTAACCGATTGATTTTATAGGTTTTTGTTGAAAAAATCTTATTGATAGACTACCAAAAACCGTCCTTATTAGACTTATTGCCAGAAAGTGATAAGAAATGGGCCATACATCTCAATTGGAGGGAATTCCACAGCTTCTATCTTTTATTAACGACAATGAAACAGGTCTTCACCATGATTTCGAGGTCTGGCTCGAAAAACTTGCTCCCCATGAACCTGTTAAACAGTATCGCCACAATGTTGGAGAAGATAATGCCGATGCCCACCTGAAACGGCAGGTCATGGGGAGAGAAGTGGTTGTGGCAGTCACAGAAGGAAAACTCGATTTCGGCCCCTGGGAACAGATTTTTTATGGCGAATTCGACAGTCGACGAAAAAAGCGAGTTCTCGTCAAAATCATCGGGGAATAGGGGAATGAAAACGTATTCCCCACTTTTGTTTTTTGATATATTTACTCCATAAGTTTTAAGAAAAGGTTTATATTACAATTGTAAGATAGATATAGAGAGAATCTCAATAATTAGGTCCCCACAAGCATTTTAGAGTAAGGAGGAGCTTATGGATATTCAGACGGTTCGGACGTTCTTCATGTGGTGTACCATCATCAACGGGGGGTTACTCATTTTCTCGTTTCTGACCTGCGCCTACGCCCGAGAGTGGGTATACCGGATGCACGGTAAGTGGTTTCCCATGCCAAGAGAAACCTTCGATGTGGTGATCTATGGTTTCATCGGGATCATGAAAGTCTTTGTTCTTATGTTCAACCTCATCCCATACATCGCCCTTGTGATCATTGCTTGACAAGGAGCTAATGACCTAAACTAATATACTTTTTTTGCGATTTGAAAATATATATAAAAATTTATTGCATTTTTATGCTTTCTATGCTATGGTTTTATGCATGAGAACAACTATCGAAATTACAGATGAGATCCTCCGCCGAGCAAAAGAAAAAGCAGCGGCAGAGGGAACAGCCTTACGAGAAGTGGTTGAGACCGCACTGCGATTTTACTTAGCCAAACCTCGCAGGACCACTGGATACAGGTTAAAATGGCGAACAGAGCGTGGCCGAATGCTTCCTGGGGTATGCCTTGATGACAGAGATACCCTTTTTGATTTAATGAACGGTCGACCATGATTGCTATTGATACTAATATTCTCGTTTATGCTCGTCGCGAGGAAACTCCGTTTCACAAGGAAGCCAAAGAATTATTGAGAAACCTCGCAGAAGGAGACAGTCCGTGGGCTCTGCCTTGGCCATGCATTTATGAATTTCTTCGAGTTATTACCCATCCCAAAGTTTTTGACCCGCCAACACAACTGGGAGTAGCCCTTGAAGATCTCGAATCACTCATAGAAGCTCCCTCCCTTCTTTTGTTGGGTGAAGGACCCGGACATTTCGATCATATGCGTCTTATGGTCAGCACCGGACATACCATAGGAAATTTGGCACATGATGCTCATATCGCAGCTCTGATCCGTGAACATGGAGTTGACGAATTGTGGAGCACCGACAAAGACTTTACACGTTTCAAGGGCATTCATATTCAAAATCCATTCCTCCGATAGAGCCTGTTTACCCCCGGTGTTGCAAAAAGATGAGATCAGATCAAATGCAGACCCCCTTGATAGGGCTTACCGGCAGGCCACAACATCCTCACCTTTCATTGTAGATTATGGGAAGAGAAGTCGTTGTGGCAGTCACAGAAGGTAAGCTTGACTTTGGTCCCTGGGAACAGATTTTTTACGGCGAGTTCGACGGCCGCCGAAAAAAGAGAGTCCTCGTCAAAATCATTGGAGAGTAGGTGAATAAAAACGCATTCCCCACTTTTGCTTTTTGAAATATTGACTTCATAAGTTTTAAGAAAAGGTGTATATTACAATTGTAAGATAGACATAGAGAGAATCTCAATAATTAAGTCTGACCCCACAAGCCCACATTCATGTGGTGTACGATCATTAATGGAGGGTTACTCATCTTCTCGTTTCTGACCTGCGCTTATGCCAGAGAATGGGTATACCAGATGCACGGCAAGTGGTTTCCCATGCCAAGGGAAACCTTGGATGTGGTGATCTACTGCTTCATAGGGATTATGAAGGTTCTTTTTCTCCTGTTCAATCTGGTCCCGTATATCGCTCTTGCGATCATCGGTTGAGTCGAAGATAAATTTTGCCGGGAGAGTGAATATTGTAGCCGATGCGCGACAAGGGTTGGGTAGAAGTTATGCGATTGAGCTTGCGAAGCGTAGAGAGAAGATGGTGTTGGCAGATTCAATAAAAAGGGTGTAAATTTCGACTGATCAATGGTATAAAAAGACTGTTTCTATTTGCAAAATATTACCCCGTTAGAAAACCCCGCTGCTTGCCCCGTGCGAAGCTTTTCTAACGGGGTTTACTAAGGAGGAGATTTAAATGATCGTCAGTGTCATGATTGAAATACCCAAAGGGAGTCGAAATAAATATGAATACGATAAAGAAAAAAAGGGACTGAAGTTTGATCGAATGCTTTTCTCCGCTGTGCATTATCCAAGTGATTATGGCTTTATCCAGGAAACATTAGCAATGGATGGAGATGCTCTTGATGCTCTTGTTTTGGTCTGGGAACCAACCTTCCCAGGATGTATCATTGATGCAAAACCGGTAGGATTGTTCAAAATGTGGGACGAAAAAGGGCCAGATGAAAAAATTCTATGTGTCCCTATATACGATCCACTTTGGAATCATATAGAGTCCATTTCCGATGTCCCCCCGCATTTATTGAAAGAAATAGAACATTTTTTCTCAATCTATAAAGAACTGGAGGAGAAAAAAACTGGTGTTGAAGGCTGGGAAAATTGTGAATCAGCCATCCGGGTCATAAAAGATTCCCGGAAGAGATATAAAGAGCAAAGAAGAAAGATGTCAAAAAGAGCCAAATAGAGCTGACCCCGTTGTTGTTAATTAGAACATTAATTTCTGCGAACCCAACTTTTCATCCCATCCTGTCAATCTTTTCGTAATCTTTCAAAGAATCCACTTTCCCACATTTTTAGAATGTTATCATAGATTCTCTCATCATCAATGGCCGTGGAAAGGAAGTTGGGATTTGTTCAACCGAGTAGGTTGGAGACAGCAGGAATGAATTTCCTTTCAAATATTGCGAAGAATGTGTTAAAAAATGGGACAGGCTGAAATAAGAGATCGAAGGAGCAATGAAATGCCAAAAGATTTGAAAAGGACGGAGCTATTTTCCTGGCATAAGGAGCATGGCGGCCAGATGGTGGAGTTTGCCGGCTGGGAGATGCCTGTTTCTTATAAGCCAGGCATCCTTGAAGAGCATCTGGTCACAAGGAAATACGGAGGCCTCTTCGATATTTCCCACATGGGACGGTTTTTGATTTACGGAGAAGAGGCCATTCCCTTTTTACAGCAGGTCCTGACGAATAATGTCCTGGCCCTGGAGCACGGCATGGCCCAGTATACCCTGATCCAGAATGAATGGGGCGAAGCCATTGATGATGCTTATCTTTATCGGCTGGATATAGGAAACCTTCCTTCAGAATCGAGATACCTTCTTGTGGTCAATGCCGCCAATAAGGAACGAGACTGGAATTGGTTGATCGAGCATAAGAGACGGTTCAGGGGCCTCATCCTCGAAGATAAGAGCGACGAGATGGGGATGATTGCCCTTCAGGGCCCTGCTACCAAAAGGGTGCTGGAGAAGATCGTCATCGAAAGCCATTCCAAACTTCCCGACCCCTGGAGAAATCGATTGAGGGTTTGCGAGATCGAAGGGACCAGAGTCGCTGTCACCATCTCAAGAACCGGATATACGGGAGAGCCCATCTGCTTCGAACTCTTTTCCGAGAGAGAGAAAATGCGAATGATCTGGGAAGCGATACTTGCCGTTGGAGAGAAAGAGGGTATTGTACCGGTAGGTTTGGGGGCAAGAGATACCCTGAGAACCGAGGCAGGTCTTCCCCTGTATGGCCATGAATTGGGGATGGATCAGGGGGGGAAAGAGATTCCCATCTTTGCGGTTTATTCAGCCGGATTGGCGGTCAGTTTTTCTCCTTTGAAAGGGGATTTTATAGGCAGGGAGGCGCTGCGGAGACAGTTTGAAGAATTGAAAGCAAGGACGGATGGAACTCCTCTGCCCCCCAGAGAGAAGCAGACCCTTCCCAGAAGGGTTGTACCAATTGCGATGATCGGAAGTCAGGGTGGACAGGCGATCGCCAGGCAAGGATATGAAGTGTTTGTGGACAGGAGGAAGGTCGGATATGTGACCAGTGGGACGATGGTTCCCTACTGGATATTTTCTAATGAGGGAATCCTGTCAAAACCCACTGAAGAAAAAGGGATGAGGGCCATTGCATTAGCTTATCTTGATTCCGATTTGGAAGAGGGACAGAAGGTCGAGATTCAGCAGAGGGGGAAGACCATTGAAGGGACGATCGTGGAAAAACATTTATCCGGGGAAGCTCCCCCCTATGCCCGGCCCATTCTGTTTCAGGAGAAGGTTTTAAAAAGGCGTGAGCCGACCAGAGATTTGAAAAATTCAGCCCGAAAGCTGATCGAGCGGGCCATACAAAATACCCATTGGAGACAGGGAGAAACGATTAACCTTATTCCTTCGGAACAGACGCCGTCCCCGCTGGTAAGACTCCTCACGATCATGGATCCATCGCACCGGTATGCGGAGCACCGTGTCGTCAAGGCCCTTGGAGAGAGGGATGTTTTCTATTATCAGGGGACGAAGTTGATCGAAGAGGTGGAAATCCTCCTTGTGGATGAGATGCGAAGCTATTTAGGGTGCTCCGAGGTCGAGGCGAGGGTGATCAGCGGACAGATGGCCAACACGGTTGTTTTCAGCGGCTTGATGGATTATCTCAACCGGCTCGACCGGAAGAGCGATCCCCGAAGGATCAGGAAGGTGATGAATCATCATCTCGGAAGAGGAGGCCATCTCAGCGCACAACCCATGGGCGCTCTGAGAGATTTTATAGACATCGATCCTCTGACTGAGAAGCCGTCGGTTGTTCCTTTCCCGGTGCTGAAGGACGATCTCTATCAGATCGATCTCTCCAAAACAGGAGAACTCCTTGAAATACATAAACCAGAGTTGATTGTTCTGGGGAAGAGCATGATCCTTTATAGGGAACCTCTCAAAGAGGTTGCGCGGATGGCATCCAATATCAAACCCAAGCCGATCATTCTTTATGACATGGCTCACGTATTGGGATTGATCGGGCCCTATTTTCAGGAACCCTTTCAGGAGGGGGCGGATATCGTCACCGGTTCCACCCACAAGACCTTTTTCGGGCCCCAGAGGGGGGTCGTCGGAAGCAATATGTCGGAAGGGACGCCGTATGAGGACCTCTGGGAAGCCATTGTCCGCAGGGTCTTTCCGGGGAGCGTGAGCAACCATCATCTCGGAACGCTTTTAGGACTGCTCATGGCGGCCTATGAGATGAATCTTTATAAATCGGACTATCAGAAGGCGGTGATCTCCAATGCCAAAGCCTTCGCCCGTTCTTTGAAGGGGAAGGGATTGACCGTAGAGGGAGACTCCCAGCTTGGATATACGGAAACCCATCAGGTCATCGTCAGGGTGGGTTATGGAAAGGGACCGGTCGTGGCCGAAGGGCTGGAGGAGAACAACATCATCGTCAACTATCAGGCCGCCCCGGATGACGAGGCCTTCACCGCAGCCAGTTGTCTGAGGATGGGAGTTCAGGAGATGACCCGTTTCGGGATGAAGGAGGAGGATTTTAGGCAACTGGCAGAATATATGAGCGAGGTCATCCTTCATGGCCGATCTGTGGCGAAAGAGGTTTCAGGATTCAGAAAGAGATTCACGGAGATGAAGTATTGTCTGCCTGAAACAGAAGCCACCTCATTGGTCAACGGGCTCATTGAAGCGATTCGGTAAAGAGTTTGACAAAAATATTGGTAGTGGTAGAATGTCAGCGGATGACGAATAAGTCAGATTGCTGTTCTAAAGAATGCTCCAGTGGTTGAAAGAGAATAAAACATGAAGGGGGATGACAAATGAATAGTTCAAAGAAGATGCGTTTTTGGAGTTTAATGGTACTGGTTTCTTTTTTGATTGTTTCGGGATGCTCCAATACTCCCAAGACACTCGACCGCTCCGTGACCGGCCCGCAGGTCATTGTAAACCCGGAATCGATTCGTCTCGGAGTCGCCAAATTGATGGATACCATTATTGTCTTTGAGGGTTCCGGGTTTAAGCCGGGGGATTCCATGTTTATCACCCTCATCGGGCCCAATGAGACCAGGGCGATTGTGGCAGAGGGGCCGATTCAACCGGATGGAACTTTTAAGGTAGAACTGGGCAAATCCTCGATAAACAAATTGACCAAAGCCATGGAGATTTTAAAGGCCGATATCGTAGCCAATGAAAAGTTTGAGCCTGTGGTGGTGATCAGCCAACCCCCCATTCCAAAGGGGGTTTATACGGTGAAGGTGACCAGCATGCTCTCTCCACTGACCGCCGAGACAAAGCTGACGGTCAAAGGGCCAACGGCGATCGATAGTGTGATGGATTGGATCGGAAAACTGACAGGAAAAATCGAGCGCAAAAAAACCAAATAGAAAAATAAGAGGAACACCACCAATCAAAATAGGGAAGTGCCCCCGGTTTTTCTTCAAACGAGGGTTGACTTTTATCCATTTGTGGGGTAAGAGTAATACAGGTAAGAATAGAAAGGAAGGTGGCCTATGAAAATCACATCAAAGGGGCAGGTTACAATTCCACTTGAAGTCAGAGAAAAGATGGGGTTTCTTCCTGACACAGAAGTTGAATTCATTATTTCAGGGAATAACGTGCTGCTGAAGAAGGCCAAGGTTCAATCCAAACGCAGCCGGGATCTTATTGCACACATGCGAGGCAAAGCCACTGTTAAGATGGCCACGGATGAGATCATGGCCCTGACGCGAGGATAGGTCATGGATATTGTTGTGGACAGCAATGTTATTCTGGATATTGTCACGGAAGACAAAAGGTGGTTTCCATGGTCTTCAGGGGCGCTGGCTCAATATGCGGAAACCCATGTACTGGTGATCAATCCAGTCATTTACGCAGAGGTTTCGATAGGCTTTGATCGAATCGAAGATGTTGAGGCCGTTTTATCGCCGATGCTCTTCCGCCGTGATCCGATCCCATGGGAAGCTGCTTTCCTCGCTGGAAAATGTTTCCTTCAATACCGGAAAAAAGGTGGGAGTAAGCGTTCACCCCTCCCAGATTTTTTCATAGGAGCTCACGCTGCCGTGCTCGGAATTCCTCTCTTAACAAGGGATGCTTCCCGATACCAGACCTACTTTCCAAAATTGAGATTAATTGCTCCCTGAGTCCTTCATCACTTCAAAAGGCCTACGGAAAAAGCGAGCATGAATTGGCCGGTGTAATATAAGGGCAGGCCGAGGAGGCGGTTTCGGCATTCCTCTTTCACGAATCTATGTCGGGCAACAAAAATGTCCGAGACATAAAAACAGAGAGATCCGACCAAGATGAACGCCCTTCCGGAAATCTGGAAGGGGGATTTGCCAAAAACTGCCCAGGCCCCGGATGCCATCAGGGTGATCACCAGGATATATATCAAAACCGGGATCAGCATCGATTTTAAATGAGGGCGGAGCCAGAAAAAGATAAGAACACTTATGCCGACAATGATCAACACCCCTGGTGAAAACCAATGGGAAATTGGAATGAGGGATGAAAAACTAAGGATGTAAAGAACATGCCCAACCAAAAAAACGACCAGCCCTCCCATGAAGGCTTTTCTCTGCGGCAGGGCGAGACACACATCGCCCACGAGACAAAAGATCAGACCGACGAGAAGATATCGGTAATAAGCTGGAACAGAATGAGGCTGCAGCAGTGCAGTGATCACAAAGAGCAATGAAAGAGTAGTCTTTGTAATGAGGTGTGGCATTCTGTTTTTCTTTTTCTCATAATAAAGCACCCCGAACAATAAAATACCACCCAGAATGATGATCAAACCATTTATCATGTTCCCTCCCCCACAAATGAATTTGCATGATGAGAGTCTATAAAACTGGCATGGAAGAGTCAATGAGAATTGGAACAAGAGTTGGGGAAAAGCATTGGTGAATGTAATCCGTTGAATGGGGGGTTGACAGGGAAGATCGAACACAAGAAAACGGAGGATAAGGGAATGAACGGAGCCCCTATTATGTCTTGCAAAATTTATTTGTTCGATATATAAGAAGACGAGTCCTGCCTGAGTGCCATTCCAAAAAATTAAAGACGGAGGGAGAAGAATCCGATGGCGACCCCCCTTGAACACTGGGTTGAAGAACAGGCGAGGTTGACCGAACCGAAGCGCATCTGGTGGTGTGACGGCTCTGAAGAAGAGGCCCGCCGGCTGATCGACACCGGAGTAAATGTGGAAAAAAT
>VGSS01000027.1 GCA_016874935.1 Deltaproteobacteria bacterium
CAATTCCCTTAAGTACGGAATTGCCATCATAGTTAAACCAGAGATCCTCCAACTCAACCACTGGATGCATCAATGGCGCAAGAGCATTGGAGGGATTGTTCGACTGTCCTATGAGACGATCATAGAATGGAGTTAAGAGGTTCTGATCCTTTAGTTCCACGATTGCTTCGTCCACATCGAACACCGGGTTTTTGACGCCAAAATCCCTGAAGAGCCTTAACAGGGGTGGAAGGTTGAGGCCATAGTCAGAGATCTCTCCAGCAAGCACTTGATGGGGAGGACCTTCTGCAGCAGTTCTTCCCCTGTGAAAGACGATGATCCGATCCACATCCTGGATGATCCCGTGGAGCCTGTGTTCAATGATGATGGTTGTGATCCCCTCGGACTTCATCGATCGGAGGATCTTCCTGAGCGCTTCTGTTGCTTCGGGGTCAAGATGTGTGAAGGGTTCGTCCAGGAGAAGGAGTCGGGGCCGAAGGGTAAGGATCGCCCCCAAGGCTACCCTCTGTTTTTCACCGCCAGAGAGCGTATGCGGTGAACGATCCATGAGTAAGTCAAGGCCTGTCAGGCGACATGCCCAGGACAGTCTTTTTTCGATTTCAGAAGATTTTAGCCCCAGGCTTTCCAAGCCATAAACCAACTCTGCCTCAACCGTCTGGTTGAAGAGCTGGGCATCCGGGTTTTGAAAGACCAAGCCTGCATGGCGAAACAGTTCATAAACAGGATGGTGGGTGGTATCCAGTCCATCTATAAAGACCTTTCCGGTTAATTTCCCGTGATGAAAATGGGGGATGAGACCGATACAGGCACGGCAAAAAGTTGATTTTCCGCTTCCACTGGCACCCGCAACGAGTATGTTTTCTCCAGGTTGAACGGTCAGCTCAAGGCCATCGAGAGCCGGAGTATTGAGGCCGGGATAATAATAAGTCACTCCTTCGAAACGGAGAATCATGGGTAATCAATCTTTCTCTGGTTTTAATTTAACCAGGCCGGCCTGTTCGAGGAGTTTGAGGCCGAAGAGGCCGATGATGGCTCCGACGATGGTGCTTCCTGAAAACGCAATGATCAGAGTTCCGAGGGCCATGGTTTTTCCCATAAAAACGGGAGCAACAATAAGAGCGCTTGCGGTAGCTCCAAGAAGTCCCGTGCCAATGACTTCTCCAATGGCTCCGACATAGATATTCCGGCTATAGCGGTAAGCCATGCCTGCGAGGAAAGCGCCAATCATACCACCTGGAAAAGCAAGCAAAGTGCCTGTCCCTAAAGCATTGCGAAAGATACCAATGATGAGGGCAATGCCAGTCGCCCACCAAGGACCGAGGAGGATCGCAGCAATGACATTAACAAAGTGTTGTGTTGGGTTGATCTTTGCAATGCCCATCGGAATACTGGTGAAGGGAGAAACGGCAACACCAATAGCAACGAGGATCACTGCCCTTGCGATGATTCTTGTCTCCATCTCTTGTCTCCTTATAGTCTAATTTTGATACCTCTTTGCATCTGATCGGGTGTTAATGAGAAGAGGGTATCTAAAAAAACGGGCTTTAATGTCCCTGGTCCTTTCGCAAGAAGGGCGGCCTGTTCTCCGGCAAGCCCAAAGAAAGCTATTGCGCTTACGGTGGCAACCATAGGGTCGCGCTCCACGGCATTGAAGGCTCCGATAACGGCAGTGAGCATACAGCCCATACCCGTGATCTGACCCATGATCGGATGGCCATTCTCCACAATGACTTTCTCTTCTGAGGAGACGATCATATCCTGAGGACCACTGGCAACTACAATAGCCCCTGTTTTTTTTGAGAGATGTTCTGCGGCTCGATACAAATCCTTTGGACCCGTAACCGAATCCACTCCAGCTAAATAACCCTCCTGACCTGCAAGACTTCCGATTTCAGCCGGATTTCCTCTAATGGCCGTAACCCGAATTTTGGTTAAAATTCTTTCAGTTGACTCGATTCGAAATTTGGATGCGCTCACACCGACTGGATCAAAAATGACGGGATGATTCTCTTTATTTGCCCGACTCCCTGCCAGAAGCATGGCTTCGATGCGAGCCCGAGAGGGTGTTCCTAAATTAAGCACCAATGCATCGGTCCTTGAAGTGATCTCCTCGACCTCCTCTCGATCAATTGCCATAATGGGTCGGGCGCCGATCGCATGGAGTGAAGCGGCAACTTCATTAGCAGTGACCCAGTTGGTGATGGCGTGGACAACGGGTTTCTGTTCCCGAACTCTTGAAAGAACCTGTATGAGGCGCTCCGTTTGAAAAACCATGATTCTCTCTCCCTTAGAAATAAAAAAACCGACCCTGGAAGGTCGGCATCATTTTTCTGGTCCTCTGTCGATCCCTCCGCTGGTATTATCCAGGTCAGGTTCAGCGGGTCGGTGACTGTCCGGTCACCCTCTCAGCCAGGTCCATCCCAACTCCCCGCGACAATCTGTTGTCTTGTGGTAAAACAAGTATAGGACAGGCTCAAGGTGAAGTCAAGTTGAAGGACAAAACTACGGGAATTGAAAGCAGGATGAAGAGCAAAATGCAGATTGCGAAAAAGGCTCCGGTAAAGATACGCGGAGCCCCTTTCTTTGCTTAAGGAATTTTTGTTTTAGCTTACCACGACAACATTTGTTGCCTGCAGTCCTTTCGGACCCTGGGAAACCTCGAACTCGACCTCATCGCCTTCGTAAAGGGATTTGAACCCATCCCTCTTAATGGCGGAGAAGTGCACGAAGACATCATTTCCATCGTCTCTGGAAATAAACCCGAAGCCCTTCTTCTCATTAAACCATTTTACTTTACCTTTGGCCACTACAACTCACCTCCTTTCCACTTTAGACTAAAGTAAGTTGTAATAGCCTTTGGTCCCTAAAAAAAAAGCCACAAAAGTTTTCAGAAGCACTTTTGCGACCTTTCCTTGATCCAAAACTCATACTTCTTACAACCTACAGGAAAAATTATGGCACATTCATTCTTAAATGTCAAATGTTTTTTTAAAGGGTTTTATAAACGATAATCATTTGCAATATCATGCAGATACGTGTGCTTGAGCGTCTTTTTGGCATTCTCCATCTCAAAGGTGACGGCATGGAGTTTTTTTGAAATGAACTGCCCCGGATTGATGGAGAGCGTTTTTCCAATCCATTTAAAGTAGAAACCTGAAAGTTGTGGCGCCTCATGGATATGGCCGTGGAGTGTCAAGAGGGGCTGATGCGATTCAATGAAGGTTTTAAGTGGACGGCTTCCTGCTGATTTCCCTCCCTGAACCAGATCCAGCCCCGTTCCAAAAGGGGGGGAATGCATCATATAGATAGCTTTCTCCGGGAAGAGAGGTTTTGGGAGGCGATCCAAATCCTGTTGAATCGTTTCGCGACTTCTTAAGTAGGAAAAGGGGTCGATGGCGGTCAGCTCGTCATTTCGGTCAGAGGTTCTGATATAAGATGGATTCTTCTGTGGAGGCCAGGGCGATTGATCATCATCCATCTTCTCATAATCCTTGGGCCGAAATGGAGTGGGGGGAACAAACGGATAGCCGACGATTTGGTATCCATTTCTGAGTCGGTAGATTTTTCGGTCGAGATCGATTATCTCCTCGATGGTTTCTTTAAAGAGATGAGGATAAGCAAGATCCCAGTTTCCGGGAATGAGAAAGAGGTGTCTGACATCGGTCGTTTCTATCACTTTTTTAAAGAAAGGCAGGAGAAACTGGCCGATGAAGGCCTTCTGGTTTGGAATCATATCCTCGTAGCGTTTCGTCGGAGGAAAGGAGGGGAGGAGGTCCCCCCCTAAGGCGATGATCTCTGCGGAGGAGGATTGGGCGAGGTCAAAGAGTTGCTCATAGAGATAGGTCTCACCGTGGAGATCAGAAGCGTATACCCATTTCATCTCAATAACCAAATTTCCTGCCTACCGCAGGCAAACCCCAATCTCCCAATCATATCCAATTAACCAATCACCAAATGAAATGACGCGAAATAATATCGTAAAAAGGCTTCTCAATTAGTTTGGGAATTGACAATTGGAGCTTATTTGGATTTTGGAAATTGGTATTTGGACTTTCCATTCCACAGGAATGGATCTACAATTCATAGTCCTCAACGAGGGCCCAATTATCTTTCTTCCTGACCAGTTTGAAAGTCACCTTGCAGAAGGAACAGAGAACCAAATCGCCTGTCCTCTCATCACCATCCACAGGGATATCGGCATCACAGATGGGACATTCGAGATCAGCAGCCATAGGTTACCTCCATAAAATCTTGAATATTTAAAATTCTAAAAAAAGTCAAGTCCACTCACCCCACCCTCTCCCCCCGATGCTGTGCCGCAAGCCCGTTCATGGTTCGACAGGCTCACCACGAACGGACTACACGGCACATTAAAATCAATTAATTAGCCGCTCGTCCCGAGTATGTCGAAGGGCGAATGGCTAATTGTGACTCAGTTCCCAAGGGAGAGAATAAAAGTGAGAGGATATTGAATATTTTTCTTGCATCGGAGCCTAATATCATATAAATATAAAACATATAGGGAGGGATTCCCATGAGCAGGAGATTAGTCATTCTCTTTTTGTTGGTTGCCATCTGCGGGATGGCTATCTTCTTATGGGGTTGTCCGCCCCGTGCCATCCATGTCAGGCCACCCGAACCCAGGGTGGAAGTTTATGGCCCCCCTCCCCATTCTGACGTTGTCTGGCGGCCTGGATACTGGGAACATCGGAGAGGAGAATGGGTCTGGGTTCCAGGTCAATGGCATAAACGTCCGAAGCCTCATGCCGTTTGGGTTCCAGGACGCTGGGAGCCGAGGGGAAGGGGCTGGGTCTGGGTCCCGGGGCGTTGGGAGTATCGCTGATTAGTAATGAGTTCATAGTTCGGAGTAAAAAAAAAGAAAATTTGTTTCATTATTTTAATCTCCAAACTCCGAACTAAAAACTCCGAACTGGGGGTTTGTAGAATGTTCGGCCTGGGTTTGCCTGAAATACTGATTATTCTGGTCATCATCCTTCTCCTTTTTGGGGCAAAGAGGCTTCCTGAAATAGGGGAAGGTCTCGGTAAGACGATCAGAGAGCTGAGAAAAATAAAGGAAGAGAAAAAGCCGGAGAAGGAGAAAGAGAGAGACGATCAGAAAGGGAGTCTTCTCTCCGATTTGAAGAAGGAAGTTGAAGAAATCCCGGGCTTAAAAGAGGCTAAAGAGATTAAGGAGGTCGCCACTAAGGTAAAAAATATTACAAAACTTTTGAAATAGATTCCATTCCTTATTGTCTCGCTCGGGGAGGAAAACCCCCGCCTTCAGGCGAAGACTTTAGTATGCGCCTGTGTGAAGGTTTTTCGGGTTTTCCCTCGTGAGAATATCTGTGCTAATCGGTATTTTCTTTAGCCGACTTCAGTCGGTAGAGAATCCACCCGCTTGTAGTTGGTGGTAGTTCAATTAATCAGAGAGAAGTGCGCGGGTCTTAACCTTTACCTCTTGATTGACGACAGAATCCGGCCTCCTATTTGACAGTAAGCTCTGCTAACCCTCAATTTTGTTCGTTCACCCATCCCATTGATTCCCAATCAGCTTTGCCATTTATGGAATCTTATAAGCTTTTTTAGCGAGCCGATAGGCCAAGTCCAAGATCATCTCTTTTGCATCCTCTATATCCACAATTCCTCGCGCAACGAGTCCTGCAATCCAGTTGGCGCTCACACGGCGCCAGAGGTCGTGGCGCGCAGGAATGGAGGGGAACGCCCGGGTATCATCATTGAATCCCACTGTGTTATGGATCCCCGCCGTCTCCATCACTCGGTCAAAATAGCGTCTCATGCCGTTGATACTATCATAGAACCACCAGGGCGGACCAAGCTTGACAGCCGGGTAATGACCGGCCAGGGGTGCCAGTTCACGTGAATAGGTCGATTCGTCTAAGTTAAAAAGGATGAACGTTAGTCGGGAGTCGGCGCCATATTTATTCAAAAGCGGCCGGAGGTTTTGTGTAAACTCGCTTTGACTGGGAATGTCTGCTCCCATATTGGCTCCGAAACGGTGGTAGATGAGATCATTATGGTCGCGGATCGAACCCACATGAAACTGCATCACCAGTCCATCGTCAATGCTCATTCGAGCGAACTCCATGATCATGTGGGCATTAAAACGCTTCGCATCCTCGGCCTTTGCCTTGCCTTGCAGCGCCCGCTTGAAGATGGCCTCTGCCGCCGATGGGGTCAATTCTGCCGTGTAAGCCGTCTCTGAGGCATGATCGGTCGCTATCGTTCCCATCGATTTGAAGAAAGCCCTGCGGTCTTCAAGGGCTCGAATAAATTTTTTGTATGAAACGACGGTGATACCGCTCGCTTTGCTCAGGGCTTTGATGTTGTTGGTCCAGCCAGGAGTCAGCAGGTTAATGACCGCGTCTGGCCGGAAGGTGGGTCGAATCTTGTCCCCCCATCCAAACTCACGGATCGCCTGGTGGTGGATGAGCGGGTCAGTGACTGCGTCCGTTGTGCACATGACCTCGATGTTGAAGCGCTTAAACAGGGCGCGGGGCCGAAACTCGGATAATTTGAGCTTGGCCTCGATTTGGTCATAAATGGATTGTGCGTTTTGTCGGGTCAATTTCTCCTCAATGCCAAATACATTGCTTAATTCATCGGCCAACCAGACACCCGTGGGCGTGCCGCGGAAGAGGTAGAAGTGATCAGCAAAAATCTGCCAGACCTTGCGGTGGTCCTTCTCGGTAGGACCACCGTCTCTCCTCGAGATCCCTAAGTTTTCAAGGGGAATACCATGGGAATAGAGCATGCGAAAAACGTAGTGATCCGGAATGATCAGAAGGTCGGCAGGTGTTCCGAAAGAGATATTTTCATCAGCCAACAGCCGTGGGTCCACATGTCCATGGGGACCAATAATGGGCAGATGGGCTGCTGACTTGTACAATTCCATTGCAATGCGTCGCTGTGCCGGATCAGGATCGAAATAACGGTCTTCGGGGAGATTCCATTTTGAATAATCATTCATCTAATCCCTCCTGTTCTCATTCCCGAGGACAGAGTCCAGTATGTGTCAAAGGGTTTTCGCTTTGAGGCGGGCAAATAATGGATTCAGTTCACAGTGAGACTTGCCTGCTCCTGGGTTAGATTTTGTTGCTAAGATAAACTAACCAGACATAGGAACCCGAGCCTTACCCTTTACCTCTTGATTCACCACGGAACCTGGCCACTTTCCCGTCAGAACATCCGAAACATTTTTAGCCGTTCTTCGCTTCAATTCACTGATCGACTCCTCTGAATAGAAACCGACATGCGGAGAGAGAATAACGTTTTCCATTGCGAGCATGGGATTTACGGAATCGGGCGGCTCTTTCTCCAGCACATCGAGCCCCGCACCGGTGATGAGGCCTTCTTGCAGAGCATGAATCAGAGCCTTCTCATCGATAATGGGCCCTCTTGAAGTGTTGATTAGAAGAGGCTTCTTTTCCATCCTTTTGAATTCTTTTTCTCCGATCAGATGGCGGGTCGAATCATTTAAGGGGCAATGGATGGAGATGAAGTCTGATTCCTTTAAGACCGCATCGAAATCCTTCAATTCAATTCCCTGGGGGCCGGTTTTGAGGTAGGGATCAAAGGCAATCGCACGAACCCCAAAAGAGGATAGCTTCTTCGCGACTTCGAGGCCGATCTTTCCAGAACCAATAAGACCCAGCGTTTTTCCTTTGATCCGGCGGATAGGAATTCCCGAACGGAAATCCCACTGGCCGGTTTTTATCTTTGCATTGAAAAAGGCCGTTTTTCTCACCAGGGACAGGATTAAAGCAATGGCGTGATCCGAAACCTCATCAATGCAGTAATCCGGCACATTGGCAACGATGATTCCAAGATCGGTGGCAGCCTTGAGGTCAACGGAGTCCACCCCAACCCCATAACGTGCAACGACTTTGCATTTTGGAAGATGTTCCAGGACCTTTCGGGTCAGGAGCGCATATTGGTTCAATAGCCCGTCCGCATCTTTGCAGGCACGGATCACTTCATCTTCTTCCCTGACCTGTGCCAGGATCAGTTCCGCTCCGATCCGAGCGAATACCTCTTTTTCTTCTTCAATCGAGCCATGGTCACAATCGGTGATGACGACTTGATAGGAATGCTGTTTCATGCTCACCTCTCTTTTAAGGAATCAGGATGACTTTGGCAGCCTGGAGGTTTTCCAGGAGATGGAAGGCCTCCTCCCATTTTTCGATGGGAAATTGATGGGTGATGATTTTTCCAATCGGCAAAACCCCTTTTGAGATGAGGCCGATGGTTGTTTCCCAGGCCGTCCAACTGCTGGAGAAACAGAAATCGTATCGGAGGGCCTTGAAGATTCCACGATCATACGGGATGGGAACGGCTTCTTTCCCCGATATTCCTATGGCACACACTCTCCCCATTCTCCTGACCATTTCAAAGGCCTGAGAGATTGCCTTCCCGTTCCCTGAGGTTTCAATGAGGACATCTACGCCCAGCCCATTTGTCACCTCTGAAATTTTTTGAATGGGGTTCTCCTTATCCACAATGATCCTGAGATCTGCACCCAACTCTTTAGCCTTTTCAAAGCGAATCCCTTCATCCGAACTCGTTCCGGTGATTCCAACCCATCGCGCCCCAGCCGCCTTTACAACCGCAAGAGAGATCAATCCAATGGGGCCAGGCCCGGTGATAAGAACGGACTCTCCAGCCTGGAGCCTGCTTCGTTCGAGGATCGAAGTAACGCAGATGGCTGTGGGTTCAATCACTGCGCCCACTTCAAAGGGGATATTGTCCGGAAGATGATGGAGAAGACGGGCAGGCCCTACGACATACTTTGTGTAGGCACCGTCAATGCCAATGCCATAGGGTCTTTTCTGCTCACAGACCTGAGGAAATCCGCTCTGGCACATATAACAGATGCCACAGGAGCCTGTCCTTGTCTCGGTCACGATCCGGTCTCCGACCTTCCAGCCTTTTACTTCCTTTCCAACCTCCCTGATCACTCCGGAGAATTCGTGACCCAGAACGACCGGAGGCCAGTAGGGATGCGCATCGTGGTAGATGTGAAGATCGCTTCCGCAGACCGATACCGCCTTTACCTCAATTAAAACATCATCATCCTTCTGGATCTTCGGCTCAGGGATGTCCCGAATCTCCATCAATCCTTTTCCTTTGCCATACTTGACGACTGCTTTCATTTTTTTCTCTCCATTCAAGAATTATTTTATCAAGGCTGAAACCGTGAGTTACAGTTACCTACACTATGAACATGTCATTCAACCCTTCAGGGTTGATGTGATTTGAGGCAGGATCTCGCCGCCTCTTTGAAGAACGGCAATCTTTGCTTCTCTTCCCGTCAGGGAAAGAGCGATTTCCAATGCCTCTTGGGGATTCTTGGCATATCTCAAGCCAAGGCGTTCTGTCTCTTCCTTTGAGATGCCTGTTGTCACCATGATCCCCTTTGCTCGTTCTTTGATCACCCTGCCCACGTGAACAAGGTGGGCGGCGGCTGTCAATTTAAGGCTCTTTCCTTCGCGCAATAGCCGGTCCGCTTCAGCGAAAGTCTGATATCCAAACTCCAACACCTCCGGATGGCTTGGAGAGATCCCTTCCGGGCAGGGCGAGACCAGAATCACCACGCCATCCTGTTTGACTGCAAGTTCCGAAGCATAGATTCCCTTTGAGGCGAGCCAGAGTTCAGAGTCATAAGGATGGGAGTCAGCAATGACGATGTCCGCATCCTGCGGGATCTCAGCCTGACAGACCTGAATGGATCGCTCTGCACCCTTTCGGTAGGCCAGAATCGGATCCCCGGCAACCGCATCCACAGTTCTGCCTGAACCGTCCTGAATGGTATTGACGATCCACTTCAATCCTGCTTTCAGGGCAACCTCTTCGATCTCATCTTTAACCGGGTTTTGAATCTTTCCAAGGATCTCCCTTCCTGTAAATTGGGCGCCGAGCCAGTGGGTTTTGCCTGTTGTTTCCTCTCCGCAGATCCCGGGCTGGATGATATTCCCTCCACCGCTGAACCCCGACACCCGGTGCGGAACGATCTGGCCGACACCGATGATAAAATCAACTTCCTGAACGATTCGATTGACGAGAATCGGTGTCCCTTTTTCAGTCTCTCCGAGATGGATGAGCTGGGAGAAATCCCACCAGGCATGATTCGAAATAGAGTACTGTCTGACCAAATCTTCCCCAAATTTATTGACCATCTCCTCTTGGGTCATAGGGCGGTGAGTTCCAAGGGCTACAAGAATCCGGATTCGGTCTTTTCTAACTCCAGCTCCTTTCAGTACTTCGATCAAGCAGGGGAGAATCTTCTGGACAGGGGTGCTTCGCGTATAATCATCCACCACGATGAGCACCTTCTCTTGCCCTTTGAGCAAGCGGGACAGAGGAAGAGACCCAATGGGATGAGAGAGCGCTTCTTCGATAATCTGTTCTTCGCTCTTCTCGACCCTTACAATGGAGGGAGAAAAGATTCCGAGAAGGTTTTTCTCTGGGATCTCAAGGGATTTAAATTCGGAATATGGAAAAGTGATCTGCATAAATTACCCGATGGTAAGCTATTTTCCTCGAGCTTCTTTTATCGCTTTCAGAAAAGCCCTTGTGTTCTCAGTGATAACATGAAACTTCTTTTCCTGAATTGCCTTTTTGTCCACCAGCTCTCCTCCTGCACCCAGGGCAGTGGCGCCTGCCTTGATGAAGGCCCCTGCATTCTGAAGATTGACTCCGCCTGTCGGAACAAGAAGGATCTGAGGCAGGGGGCCCCGGATGGCTTTGAGATATTCCGGACCTCCCAATTGGGCTGCAGGAAAGACCTTGACCATATCTGCGCCTGCGTTCCAGGCTGTGAGGATTTCCGTAGGTGTCATTGCCCCTGGAATGACGACAGCGCTGTAACGGTGGGCCAAAGAGATGAGATCAAGGTTCAGGGTTGGGCTGACAATGAACTGGGCACCAGCCAGGAGTGCCGCCCTTCCGGTTTCGGTATCCAGAACCGTTCCTGCTCCCATCACGATTCCATCTTTGTATTTCTTAGTCAGTTCTTTAATCACATCAATTGCACCCTGAACGCTCATCGTGATCTCGATAAAGCTCACCCCGCCCTCTTTAATGGCATCAGCCACATCCATGGCCTCCTGGGCAGAAGTGACACGAACCACTGGGATTAAGCCCTCTTCGATCATTCGGTTGAAGATGTCTCGTTTTTCCATATTTGCCTCCTATGATGAACTTCTAATATCCGATTCCCTCATTGCTTATTACCTTGATATTCTAAGACCCGTACCTTTCAATTGGGCTTCTACTTCGTCGAGCGTAGCCCAATTGAAATCCCCCGGGGTGGTGTGCTTCAGAGCGGCAAAAGCGTTTCCGTACTGGACGCCTTTCTCGACATCCTTTAACTTAAGCCAGCCGTAGAGGAAACCAGCAGTAAAAGAATCACCCGCACCCACCCGATCAACAATCTCCACTTCATACTTTCTGTCCCGGATGATCTTCCCGTCGTGATAGGCAATGGCTGTCCAGTTGTTCCTCCAGACCGAAAGGTCTTCCCTCAGCGTGATGGCAACCACCTTGAACTTGAAGGTCTGTGCCAGTTTCTCTGCAACAGTTTCATAATCCTTTTCTTTAATTCCGAAAACGACATTGGTGTCCTCTTCTGTCGTGATGAGGATGTCCACATTCTCCATCAAAGGCTCCTGGATCTTTTTGGCATCTGCCGGCGTCCAGAGCTTCTTCCGGTAATTGAGGTCATAAGAAACGGTGCATCCCGCCTTCTTTGCGGCCTTCAGGGCTTCGGCTGTCGCCTCTGAAGCAGAACCGCTCAGCGCAGGTGTGATCCCACTCGTATGAAAATGTTTCGATCCAGTAAATATCTTTCCCCAATCAATCTCACCCGGCTGGACCATGCTGATGGCAGAACCCGCCCGGTCATAGAGGACGCTCGATGCCCTTGGAGAGGACCCGAACTCAACAAAATAGATTCCTGCCCGGCCTTTATCAGACCAGACAATATGAGAACAGTCCACTCCAAGCTCCCGAGCCCGATTGCGAATAAGGTAACCCATGCCGTTTTTCGGAAGTCTGGACACCCAGCCGCTTTTTAACCCCAGACGGGTTACTCCAACAGCCACGTTCAATTCCGCTCCGCCGGGTTGGGCATCAAAACTCTGCGCCTGCTCGAGCCTTAGAAAATGCGGCGGGGAAAGCCTCACCATTGCCTCTCCAAAAGTCACAACATCATACATAGAATCATCCCCCTTTCTTCTTTTAAATTGATTACCGATGACGAATGACTAATCACTGGTCACTGATTATTTAATTAGGCTTCTTTTCTTGCCTGTCGTAACACTTCCTTGTAATATTCGTTATAAACCGTACAGCCGACCTCCTTCTGAGAACGGAGGAGAACGCTGCATCCTCCGCAGGCAACACAGAAATGGATTTGATCCATATTTCCCGAAAGAATCTTTTTGGCGAAGTGGGGATCCGCAAGAGACTGCCTTCCGATTCCTGCAAGATCCACATAACCATTCCTGAGATTCTTTTCGGCCCAGCAGAGAAAACTCTTTTTCGTTGGATCAGGTTCCTTCAAATCGTTTTTCCCGTCCCTCAGGTAGCTGTAACCCGAGCCGATCACCGGAAGCCCAACCAGTTTCTTCACAACCTTTGTCCAGCCGAAATGTCTGTAAACTCCTTCCGGATAATTTTTGGTCGGTCTCACAATTTCAGGAGTGACCGCAGGGATTCCTGCCGAGACGTTGATATAGTCCATTCCCATCTCTTCAATCATTCTGGCAAAGCGAAGGGGTTCAAAAAGGTCTTCTTCAACCTCTTCCGGGCCAGATGTGCCAAAGCCTCCCGGGATTCCTTCATAAAATGAATATCTCACGCCGACGAGAAAATTCCCTTTGCCCACCGCCTTCCTGATCTTTTCCGACGTCTCTCTGAAAAATCTCGTCCGATTTTCAAAACTTCCGCCATAAGGCCCCGGTCTCGTGTTGGCAGGCCGGATCATCTCGCCACAGAGGTATCCATGGCAATGTTTGAAATCAATACCATCTGCTCCGACCTGTTTCGAAATCAGACTGGCTTTGACGAAACTTTCTCCGACCTCTTCAATTTCTTTGTCTGTCAGGATATGGACATCCGGATCCCCAGTAGGATAGAGGGAGACGACTTTTGAAAAGGCGGCGCCGCTAATCCTCCCCGAATGGTTGATCTGAAAGAGGATGAGGGGTTTTGGATTGACTTCTCTCATCTCCTTTACCAGTCTTTCAAACCCCCTGGCGGTTTCTTCGGAGATCTTTAACTGATTCTTTCTTGCCCGACTCTCGTAGGAGAGGGTGAGCGATTCAACGATGATAATTCCTGCTCCCCCTTCGGCAAGGTTTCGGTAACGTTTAAAGGTCAGTTCGGTCGGATTTCCTCCGGAATCTCCGTCATTACATTCCATTGGTTGAATCACAATACGGTTGGCGGCTGTCTTATTTCCGATTTGGATGGGGGAGGAAAGGATTTCTAAATTCATCAGTGACTCCAATCTCAAATGCCGTAACTTTAAACTTACAAGACCCTGAAACAAGTTCAGGGTGACAAAACTATGATTACGACACAGCCTCCAAGGGAGGGGAATTTGTATCGGCCCAATAACTTAAATGTCGTGGTAATTTAATTTCACCGGTGTCTTCTTCCTAAGCACCATCTTCCCCGAACGATTCCGGATCACAATATATTTTCTCCAGACCGGGTCTTGTGAGGGAAGGGGATGAAGATCATCAAAACCGTTAAAGAAGAGATGGGGGCCTCTCGATTCCTTCCGTGCGAGGCATCCCCTCAAGACCATTTCGCCTACATCGAGGAAATTCTCCGTCTCCAGGGCATAGACGAGTCCCTTCTCATCAATGGAGAGCCCTTCTTTTCTCAATGCCTCTAAACTTTTCAACCCCTTTCTGATCCCCTCGGGTGTCCGGACTACACTTGCATATAATGAGGTGATGGACTGGAGTGACTTTCTCACCCGGGACGCTGTTTCCCCGGTTTTCATGCGATTCAATTTGGATAAAAACTGATCCAAGCGGCGTGATGGGATCCGCGGTTTTTGATCAAGATTCATCGCTTCTATCGCTGCCTCACGGCCTGCAATCTTCCCAAAAACTTGGCCATCCAGCAGGGCATTTCCTCCCGGGCGATTGGCACCGTGCTGGCCGCCTGCGCATTCACCGGCGGCGTAAAGCCCTTTAAGGGACGTATTCCCTTTCTCTCGGATCTTCACTCCTCCCTGAAAGTGCTGGATGCAGGGTGCGATCTCGATCTGCTCACCTGCTTGAAGGTTGATCCCATGTTCCATAAGCCATTCAATCGTTTCAGGATTGATCTCCCTCAGACGATCCAGAGGTGATCTCCCCCTCTGTTCAAAAGGTATGGGTACTTTAATTTCCCTCGCATATCTCTGTTGCCACTTCGGGTCCAGCCCTTCGAACCGGAATCCTTCGGGATTGACTCCATAATCGAGAAACACCCTGTGGCCCTGTGCCATCTCCTTGAACATGGCGACATCAATGAGATGCGTTCTCTTATCGAGAGAGACAGGCCAGCTTGCCCCTTTTTCAAAGATGAGATTGCCAATCTCCTCCGAAGAGATTCCTCTGGGAAGATATTTATTTAAAAACGCTTCGCCTGTTTCATTCAGTAATCTGGGAACAGCCCTCATCAAACTTCCGGAACAATTCAGTTTGGTCTTGACTGAGGCTGGACCGATCTGAATGAACTCCATATTGACCAGTTCTGCGCCTGCCCTGTAAGCCAGTCCATAACCATCTCCTGTCATCCCTTCAGGGAAGACGTGGGTTTCGAAGACCTCCCCTGCGCCACCTGTGGCCAGGATGATGACCTTACTGGAAAAGACCTGCAGGCGATCTTTGACCCTCGCTTCTTCTCTTTCGTCAATTCCGAAAGCTCCGATCACCCGGCCCCGGTATTTAATGAGATCTGCAATCATGCAGTGTTCGATGACCCGAATCTCCATTGAAGCCACTTTATTTAACAGAGCTTCTTCGATATGGTTAGCTGTTTTCGGGCCGGTGTAACAAGCCCGGGGATATTCAGAGCCGTCGGTGATGAACTGGTCTATTCGACCGTCCTCCTTCCTGACAAACGGAACCCCAAGCCGATCGAGATATTCCAGGGCGGTTTCGGATTCTTTTGCCAGGATCCTTGCGAGGTCTCCATCCGAGACGTATCCACCGATCCGGTAGATATCCTCTGCATGATATCTCCAGTTGTCTGCACCGCCGGGTTCTGTATAGGGAAGGGTGGCATGGAAAGCCATCCGGTCAGAACAGGCTGTGGCAGTAACCCCCGATTTTCCAAAAGAGCCTTTGGTCACGACGACAATCTTTCCTTTTCGAAAAGTCTCCTTGGCCTCAATTGCCGCCCTGATGCCTGCGCCTCCTGCACCGATGATGAGGACATCACAATGGATGAGTTTCAACGTCATTGCCTCAGATAGCCTAATTTTCCAACTAAATCTTAAAAAGTTTAGTGGTTATCAGAATATCAGGTGATCAGGTAGTAGAAATCAGGACATCCGGGCATCAGGTGAAAAATTTCTCCTCTTTTTTCCTAATAGCCTGATACCCTGGTATCCTGCTTCCTGGTTCCCTGGTAACCTGATTCCCTATAAAGGGACATTCCGGGCTTGGTGCCTCACATTCCTTACACTTATCCATGTGGCAACAATACTGCCTTCACCGCTTCCTTATTTTTCATCACCCGGATGGCCTCATTGGCCTGGTCCAGAGAAAAGCGATGGGTGACCAGTTTTTGAAAATCATCCAATCGGCTCAGAATCAACTGAAGCGCCATATGCGTATGTTTGACATCGCTGGTCCATATTCCCTGGAGACGCAAGTTTTTTCGATTGAGATCATGAAAACAGTCAAGATCAACGGAACCATGGGGTTCCCCGAATCCTGCTGTCACACAAGAACCGCCGGGCCGAGCGAGAGAGATGCATTCCTTAAGAGCGTCCGGTTCTCCAGCCATTTCAAAGGCGACATCCACTCCCCTGCCATGAGTCAGTTCCATCACCGCCTCGCTCCGCTCTTTTAAAGAGAGTGGATGGCGACTAAAACAGTGGGTTGCGCCGAAGTATCCCGCCATCTTCAACCTTTCTTCTGTGCCTCCTATGGCAATGATGCTGGAGGCTCCCTGCGATCGGGCAAATGCTACGGCAAATATGCCAAGAGGGCCCACTCCCTGGACGAGAACAGAGTCTCCGTATTCCATCCCGGAAAGATCGAAGGCGTGAGCGGCTGTGGCGCCGGAGCAGGAAGCTGGAACAAAAGTTTCAAGGTTCCTCCCTGTTTCGATTTTAAACAGATCTGTCTCTTTAACCAGCAAAAGGTATTCCGCATAATTCCCGGTCAGATAGGGAGGCTCTGAACAGGTTGTATGGATGCCATAAACCCACCGGTTCGGGCAGAGAAAGGGTTGTCTCTTTACCTTGCAATAATAGCATTGGCCACAGGTGATGCTTCTGTTCCAAAGAATCTTATCTCCAATTTTGAGGGATGTTCCGTAAATATCCTTTTTTTCTCCCCTTAACTCCACAATCTTCCCGACTCCTTCGTGGCCGAGAATCATGGGAAGTCGGGTCCGGGGATCCCTTCCTTCCCACATATGGACATCCGAGCCGCAGATGCCTGCGGCTTCAACTTTGACGAGAACTTCGCCCCCCTTCAATACCGGAACGGAAAAGGTCTTAATGACCAGAGGTTGATTGAAATTTTGAAGAACAACGGCTTTGGCTTCCATCTATTTTTCTTGAACTCTTAGGCTAATTTCCCGGCCATCTCTTCGGACCAGTGATTAGCCACTCCTGCCGGAGAATAGACAAAGATCATGACCAATTCATCATCCCCGATATTCTGTAGAAGATGTTCTGAATTGGGTTCGATGAAGACACCACTGACAGCTTCAATCCTTTCTTCTTTGGAGCCAACCCTCATTTTGCCGGTTCCCTTGAGCAGGATGTATATCTCCTCGTTGGAGTGTGCGTGGAGAGGGATTCTTCCGTTTGGCTGAATGACGACATAACCTGATGTAAAGTTTTTTACGGGCAATTGATTCGGGCCTGTCAACACCCGAGTCGTTCTTCTGGCCGGGAAGGTCATCCCTTCGACGTCATCCAATTTGATGATCTTCATTTCTTAGCCAACTCGATTCTCTTTCCGGTTTCCGCAGAAAGATAGGCCGCATAAATGACCTCAATCGTCTCATAGGCAAGATCCAAACCTGAAATGGGGTCACGGTCCTCTATGATGGCATTTATAAAGTCCTCAAGCTCTTGGGGATAGCCTCTCATCCAGTCCTCATCCGGGCATGGAAACTGCCATCCGGCTTTGGTTTCCACCTTTTCGGTGATGTATTCTGAACCGAAGACACTTCCCTCAGGAGAGTACACAACGAGGCTGTTGTTTGGATTCATATTGATCTGAGCGAGGGCGTTCGACATATAGACACTGATCAGATTCTTGACGCCGCCCAGACTGACGTCGGTGGAATGGATGCTTGCTTTTGAGCCATCCTCAAAAGTGATGAGGGCCGCTGACCAGTCCTCCACATCCACCCATGAATCCACCATCCATTTCTTCGGTTCGTTCTTGAAGGATTCGATTTTGGTCAACTGGCCGACATCGCCGATGACGGATTGGGCGCGAATGGGCCGGCCGAACTTCATCAGGCCTTCGTAATGCTTCAGGTGGAGCACGGCTCCAATGGGATGAGAGCCTAATCGCATGAGCGAGCCTCCACCCGATGTCTTCCATTCCCGCGAGTAAACAGCATGAGAACCGGAGTGACTTTCCTCGGCACGAATATCGAGGACAGTTCCCTGGGCGGCCTTCATCAGGCTCTTCAATTTTGCGACCGGGGGCGCATAGACGAAATTCTCCGCATAACAGAATTTTACCTTATTCTTTTGAACTGCCTTTAAAACAGCAGAACCGTTTTCCAGCGCCCCTTCCATCATCGTCTTCTTGGGGATATTGCCTTCGCCAAAATAACCGGTCAGGGGTTTTTCGCAGATGATATGTTTTCCTGCTTCGGCAGCCTGAATGGCCATGGTGTGATGAAGATCGGTTGAAAGACAGAGGTCCACAGCCTGGAGGTCTTTTCGTTCCAGCATCTGTCGGAAGTCGGTATAGGCATGGGGGATATCGAACTTTTTCGAAAAGGCCTCCGCGGTTTCTCTATTTTTTGAGCAGACGGCAACGATTTCCAGTTTCGGTCCCCGAAGTTTTTCAAAAGCGCGGATATGAAGATCAGCAGCAAACCGCGCCCCAACGATTCCAATTCCAACTTTTCCCATGAAAATGCCTCCTTCGATTAAAGTGTCCTAAAACTTTTCCCCTTTTTCCTCATCCCTTACCGATCCATGAGTTGACGGATTTTCAATCCGAACCACGAAAAGATCTCCATCAGAGCGTGCCGAACCGGATTGATACTGAGCAGGATGGAGGAGAAAGTGATCAACCAGAGCACCAGACAGATGGGCCGGGTGAAGAACGGAGTTAGATCCCCATCGGTGAGAACAAGACCCCGGCGGAGATTTTTATCCAGAATATCTCCAAGGATGATTCCAAGCACCAGCGGAGCCATCGGGTACCTCATCTGCCGGAGGATATAGCCGACGATTCCAAAACCGATCATCACATAAATATCAAAGAACCGGGTGGTAATGGCATAGGAACCAATGGCACAAAGGACAAAAACAATGGGCATGAGACGCGTCCTGGGGATCGCCAATACCTTGAGAAGAACCCTGGAGAGTCCAACACCATAGATAAAGATTGCCAGAGTGGCAAAAAAGACCATGGCCACCACCTGGTAAACAAACTGAGGTGATTCGATCATGATTAAAGGGCCGGGCCGGAGACCGTGAATGAACATGGCTGCCAGCAGAACCGCAGCAGGAGCCGAACCTGGAATGGCAAGAGTGAGCGCAGGGATGATGGCGCCTGGCACAACAGCATTGTTCCCTGTCTCAGCGGCCATCAATCCCTCAATCGAACCTTTTCCAAATTTCTCTTTCTCCTTGCTCTTTCTCCTTGCTGCGGCATAGGAGACCCATGCTCCGATGTCCTCTCCAACTCCTGGAATGATGCCGATGACGGTACCAATGAGGCCGCTTCGGACAATCGTGCGCCAGTAGCGAAGCACATCAGCGAGCTTCGGGATGATGCTGTCCCGGGGGCTTTCTGCTTTCTCTGCAGGAGGATTCCGCATAACACTCAAGACTTCAGAAAAGCCGAATGCACCCACCATGGCCGGAATGAGAGCGAATCCTCCCAAGAGTTCTGTTGTGCCGTAAGTGAAACGTTCGTAGGCATGGATTCCTTCCTGGCCTACCATGGCCACCAGAAGACCTAAGAAACCCGCAATCCAACCTTTGATTGGATCTTCCAAGGCGGTGAGATGACCTGAGATGACAATTCCAAAGATGGCCAGCCAGAAGAACTCGTAGGACTGAAATTTTAATGCATAGTTTCCCAAAATAGGTGCAATCGTAGCCAGAAAGAACATCCCGATAAAGCTGCCGAGAACCGAGCCTGAGGTGGCCACTCCCATGGCCCGGCCAGCAAGCCCTTGCATGGCCAGCGGAAAGCCATCCAATGTTGTAGCGGCATTGGCAGGCGTTCCAGGGATATTGATGAGAATCGCTGTCCGACTCCCCCCATAGATAGCGCCGACGTAAACGCATATGAGGACCAGGATGGCAAGGTCTGCCGGCAGTTTGTAGGTCAATGTGGTGATGAGGGCGATTCCCATGGTGGCTGTCAGACCAGGGAGCGCTCCAATAATGATTCCGAGAAGGGTTGCCCAGCCAATATGTAAAAAGGCCATAGGGGTAATAAATCCACCGATGGCGCTAAGAAACCTTGCTAAATTATCTATCAAGACCGTCATGCTGTTTTCCAAAGATCATGGAAGCGCGACAAGGAAGAGGCGCTCGAAGACCAATGTGATGGTCGTAGATGCGAGAATGGCAATCAGAATACCAGAAATTAAATATCTCCTCCATGTAGCACTGTCCATGCCTTGCTTCCATTCGAAGAGGATAATGAACAACAATATAAAGATACCTGTAGCCAGCCAATAGGGAAGGGTTCCTATAAGCAAGACAGCATAACCGATGCTCAGAATTGCCGTCAGCAGGAGACGCCGGTTGCCGGGTTTATTGAGAATCTGGCGGAAACCCTCAAGGGTAAACCCTAATCGGTGGCCGCCACGGAGAATGGATCGAATTACCAGGGCTGTCCCAAAAATGAGGATGACCGATGCAAGAAATGCAGGAACAAGCCCGGGAACACTCAATGGATGAATTTTTAAATGTTCGAGCCGGGGCATTCGCCATGATTCAATGAGCACATAGAGGCTCAGACCGATCAAGGCTAAACCCGTTAAAAAATCAGCTTTTGGCATAAGAAGTTTTTTGTCATGAGAAAAGAAGAGGGCGAGTTTTTAAGCCCGCCCTCTTTAGGCCAATTGTTTAAGGCCGGGGCATGCCCACTTCATCCGGTTTTATCTTGGCTTTGCCTCCGTCGTATAATCCCCATGCCGCATTGACGATGGTTGGCCATGCCTTTTTCAGGGCTTCCTCTCCATAAAAAGGAGCGACGATCTGGCCTCTCAGTTTTGCAAATTCCCTTAGAGATTTGGAGTTGGCTACCTTTTCACGCCAGACCTTATTCATGGTCTCGGCGACTTCCTTGGGAGCGCATTTGGGTATCCAGATGCCAAAATAGATGGGATCCGCCGCAACTTTGGGAAGCCACTTGATCGCAGAGGGAACCGTTCCATAACCATCAATGACGAGATCCTCAGGTGCAAGAGCGGCTAATGGGCGGAGTTTTTTACCGCGAATCATCTCGATCTGTTCACTGAGCAACTGGGTGGTCGCCATGGTCTCGCCTCCCACCGTGGCAATGACAGCCGGCGCTCCGCCGTCATAACTCACCAGCTTGTAATCACCGCCATTGGCGTGCTTGATTGCTTCAATGGCCGAGTGTCCGGCGGACGGGATACCTGCGATGGCCACGGATGCCTTTTTCGAATCCTTTTTCATGAGATCAAGGAATTCACCGAAATCCTTAACAGGCGCCCCTGGGGTGACAGAGAGCAGAGTGGCATTTCCGCTGTTAAGATAGACGTGCCAATCCTGGACTTTTGTGGTCACCGTTCCGGTAATGATATAAGTGCCAAGGTCTTTCACCGCACCCGATGCCCAGGTATATCCATCACAAGGGGCATCGAGCACACTCTTTGTTCCAATGGCTCCTCCCCCACCAGGCTGATTCACAACGACCACCTTCTGGCCCAGCGCATCTTCAAGATCACCAATGATGGATCGAACTGCCTGATCCGTGGATCCACCTGCTCCCCAAGGCACAATGATTCGGATGGGTTTGTTCGGTTTCCATTCCTGAGCATGAGCAAAGCCCGAAAAGAGTAAAGTTCCTACCATCACCAATGCCAGCATAAAACGTTTTCTTTCCATAACCCTATCTCCTCCTTTCGATTTTTTGAATCTCAACAAAATTTATCATATTGGAACGGATCGTGTCAAAAACGATTCCAACCCAGCGAGGTCCTACCTATTTTTGTGCAATGACCTCATAGACCTGGACACTACTCTCTGAGTAGAGGGCCTTGATCTTGGGAGACAGGGCTTTATGGTCAGCGGAATCCCTCCATGCCGCAGCAGTCTCAAGGGACTGGAAGCGGATGGCCATCTGATAGACCGCCTCTTTTTCATGCTCTTTCAGAAGAGTCACCGAGACGAAACCGGGTTGCCTGGACATGGCGATGCTGTATTCCGTTTTAAACAGGGTTTCAAAATCCTTCTCTTTGCCAGGGATGACATTAAATGTGACATGTCGTTCGATCATAATAATATTCTCCCTTTATATTTCATCATATTTTTTCAAGGATATTGGGTCGAGTAAAAGAGATGCCACCCACTTCGATGGAAAGGGTAGGGTAGAGGATGGGACGGGTGATCATTTCCGGTCCCTTTGATGTAGCAAGAATGGTATCCTCTGATTTTGTTCCGGTGAGAGATGGATTCCAGGTGAATGCCTGATTCTCCTGGATGAGATCGGGCGTTTTTAAATGGACCCGGTAATCCCTGCCCGTATAACCGATCGAGCCGCCCTGATGGTGAAGTTTCCATTCTTCCGGGTATCCTTTTTCCCTGTAGGCGTCGATCCCTTTTTGAAGAACTTCACTTGCGGGAATTCCAGGCCGTGTATGAGCCATCATTATGCAGTCGATAAAAACGTTGGCCTCGTATTTTTCTCTCAATTCCTCCGGTAATTTTCCAAAATATACAAATCGGGTGAGCGAGACGATGAGTCCCCATTTTCGAGCATTGACAGAGACCATTAAGTACTTCTCCACCCTTTTCTCAGTCGGGATAGGGTGACGGAATTTGGAGATTCGTTCATCTGCGGCTGACATCAACGCGATGGGATCAATCCGGTCTTTCCACAATTCCTTGCAAAGCCTGCCCACCACTGCTGACTCTTTTTCCCCCTTCTTCGTCTTCATCATCGTCTTTTCTAATGCATTGGAAACTTTTTTTCCTAACCATCGATATCGTTCCTGTTCTTCAGGCGTTAAGGAATATCGCAGTTTTGCCACATCTTCAGCAAACACCTGAGCATTAGGAAAAGGAGCATCGCTTCCCAGAGTTCCTTCTCCGGCCAGTTCTTTGATGATGGAGGCCTCCTGATCCTCATGCCAGGGAAATGTTTTTACAATAAAACTCTGTTTCTCGACGTTTTCTTCTTCAATCATACGAGGGGCTTCGATATTGTTTGAGATCAGAAATTTTGATCCCTCCGTGATGAGAAGGGAGGTGACCCCCATCTCCGTGGCGATGCCAACGAGATTGAGACCACCGCAAGTCATCCAACAGAAATTGGCCTGTCTCTTGAGAAGAAGCGCCTTGAGCCCCTTTGCTTTGAGAAACTCCCGAACCCTTTCTTCTTTTTCTTTGATTTCATCTGCGAGCGCCATTGGTTCTCCTTAAACGACGAAAAAGATGCACAATAGGAATGTCATTCCCGCGTAGGCGGGAATCCAGAAGGTTTTATGATGATTTAAAATGATCCAATTCCTGGATTCCTGCTTTCGCAGGAATGACAAGTATTAATACAACAGTATTGAATTTCTTGACATTGCCCCTTTTACCTTACCCACTCCGCCGAGGGGGATGAGAGGGGGCTACTGAGCCAACACTTCAGCCCAGGTGGTCACCGTCCATTGGGTCTTGAACAGGTCGTTGACGGCGTCCTTGGCCTTCTCACGGAACGAGTTAGCATCCGGAATGATGACCTGCATGCCCTTGCGCTGGAGATCCACCAGGATCGCTGCCTCGCCGGTTTTAATCTTGTTAATAGCCCATTCCTCTGCCTCCTTGCCTGCCTTGACAATGAGGTCCTGGTCCGCCTTGGGCAGTTTGTCGAAGAGAGGCTTGTGAATCAGGATTCCTGCGGTCTGAACAAGGTGATTGGTGATGATCAAATGACTCTGGACCTCGAAAAGCTTGAAAGATTGAATTTGTGGCAGGTCGCCTTCGGAGGCTTCGGCCTTTCCCGTCTTAAGTGAATTGTAGAGTTCAGGCAAAGGCACCCCGACGGGGTCTGCACCGACCGCCTTCCAGACAGCCATCCAGCTGGGGATGGGCGGCAACCGCAACTTCATGTTGTAAGCATCAGCGGGTGTGTAGAGGGGTATCTTCGCCGTCGTCTGCCGCAACCCCCGGTAGATGGTCCCCAGGTACTTCAGGTCGTTCTTCTCAAGTTGGGCCCGCGCATCCTTTCCGAGCTTGCCATTCCAAATACGCATGTAGTGGTCGAAGTCCTTCATGACATAAGGACCGGTGAAGAAGTAATAGGGCGGCGCATAGTGTTCAAGAAAAGCGGTGCCGTTGGACTGCATCTCGATTTCGCCGTTCCGGTTCATTTTGTTGATGTCGATTTCGCTCTTGGTTCCGGCGTCGATCTTCACCTCGATCCGGCCGCCGCTTCCCTTCTCAACCAACTCCTTAAACTTCTCAGCCGCCTCTACAACAATCCCCCCTTTAAACGGGCTTGCAATACGGATCGTCGTCTTTTTCTCTTCCGGCTTTACGGATGGGCCTGCCCCGGCACAGGCAAACAGAAAACAGGCCATAGCAATCATTACAAGGATAAAACCCAATCTCATTGTCTTCATTTCCTTACCCTCCTTTCTGATCAAGATCATTTCTTGATCTCTTTGATCAGTTTTCCAAAAAATTCGTCTTCACGCGCCATCAATTTTCCGAATGCCTCCGGGCCAAGATAGGAAAGGTTGACCGCCATGTCCATGGCATTCTTTTTAAAGACCGGATCATCCATCCCCTGTTTGAAAGCGTCATGAAGTTTCTTGATGACATCAGGCGGTGTTCCTTTGGGTGTGACCAGCCCGCGCCACATCCCCATGGCAAAATCAATTCCCTGCTCTTTGACTGTCAAGACATTTGGAAACATCTCCAGTCTTTTTTCAGCGAACAGGGCGAGGATCTTGAGCTTTCCTGCCTGGACATGGCTGATTCCCTCCGGAGGAGAGACAGAGACAGCATTGATATGTCCTCCGAGAATGGCTGTGACAGAGGGGCCTCCGCCGGAGAATGGGATATGGTTGAATTTGACACCGGCTGCCTTTTCAAAGGCAAGGGCAACGAGATGAACGCCTCCGCCTGCGCCTGAGTTTCCAACCGTGATCATCTCAGGGTTCTTCTTGGCAAAGTCCAAGAACTCCTTAAGGGTTTTCCATGGGGCATCAGCCCTGATCAGAAACATGGATGGATCGCTGACCACATTGATGATCGGATCGAAATCCTTATAGGTGTAGGCTGTGGTGACCTGATGAGGGAGAATGGTGAGGGGTGTCACTCCCGAAGTAAGCATATAACCGTCTGGTTTGGCTTTAGCGCCTTCGGTATATCCCACCGCACTTCCACCTCCGGGGCGGTTGACAATGACGACTGCTTTCCCGAGATATTTGCCTGTTGTTGCAGCCAGCGCCCGGAAGATCAGATCCGTTGCTCCTCCAGCTGCCCAGGGGATGATAACCTGGACCTCCTTGGTTGGGAATCCCACTGCATGAATGGGCATCACCATAATGAGAGACAGGACGAATAAAATAGTGAAAAATCTTTTCATCATCACAGCACCTCCTTTCTAAATGATAGACGATAGACGACGAACAACTGCCTACTGTTTCACCTCCCCCCTTCTCTGTTTTTTTAATGTCATCCGAATCAACGGAATGACCAGAAAAAGCACCGTTGCGAGCAGAAAGACCATGGAGATTGGGCGATTGATAAAAAAACCAAAATCTCCATGCGAGATCATCAGGGACTGGCGGAAGGCTACTTCGAGTCTTGGTCCGAGGACCAATGCTAAAAGGAGCGGGGCGCCCTCATAAGCCCATTTTCTCATCAGGAACCCTAATGCTCCAAAGAGAAGCATGATCCCGATATCGAAGACAGAATTGTTTACGGTATACTGACCCGTGATACAAAACAGGATGATGAGAGGAAGAAGAATCTTCTTCGGGATCCTCAAAATGTTTGCAAAGAGTGGAACGAAAGGTAGATTCAAAATAAGGAGGATGAAGTTGCCGATATACATGCTGGCGATTACCCCCCAGAAGAGTTCCGGATGTTGACTGATCAACAGGGGGCCGGGGGTTACCCCATGGATGAGAAGGGCCCCAAGAAGGATGGCTGTCGGGGGAGCAAAAGGAATCCCGAGAACGAAAAGGGGAATGAAGGCGGATTGAGAGGCGGAGTTGTTGGCTGATTCGGGTCCTGCCACTCCTTCGATAGCGCCCTTCCCGAATTCTTCAGGATGTTTAGAAATCTTTCTTTCGATCATATAGGAGGAATAAGTGGCTATGACGGGGGCCGGCCCGGGAACCAGGCCCACCCCGAACCCGATTCCAGTCCCCCTGAGAATGGGAGTGATGGACTTCTTTAAATCCTGGAGAGAAGGGTAGAGTTCCCTGAGTCGTGGGACAATAACACGTTGTTCCAGCATTTCAAGTGGTTTTTCAACATTGGTTAAGACTTCCGCGATGCCAAAGAGGCCGATGGCTACGGCTACGAATTCGATCCCACCCAGAAAAGAGACAGAGCCAAAGGTAAAACGGGCATCTCCAGTGACAGGGTCAAGCCCGATCGTTCCGATGATGAGTCCTACGATCGCCATCATCAGAGACTTAGTCAAAGATGTGCCGGTGACATTGCTTAGCACAATGAAGCCAAAGACCATCAAGGAAAAATATTCTGGAGGGCCAAAGGCCAGGGCAGCCTCGGCCAGCGGAGGAGCTAAAAAAACCAGTCCGAATAAGCCGATCGTCCCGGCGATGAAAGAACCAATGGCGCAGATGGCCAGGGCAGGGCCGGCCCTACCTTTTTGTGCCATCTGATAGCCGTCGATGCAGGTGATGACAGAAGCGGTTTCGCCAGGGACATTGAGCAGAATGGATGTCGTTGACCCTCCATACATCGCTCCGTAATAGATTCCGGCAAGCATGATAATAGCAGAAGTTGGATGGAGGCCGAAAGTTGCAGGAATGAGAAGTGCTATTCCTGCGATTGGCCCGATTCCCGGGAGCACGCCGATCAGCGTTCCGACAATGGCGCCGATCAAACAATAGAAGAGATTATAGAATGTTGTGGCAATGGTGAAACCGCTCGCCAGTTGTTGAACCGACTCAAACATCTACTCCTCCTTAACCTTGACCTGTAGGGGCAATTCATGAATTGCCCCTACAATCTCTTTTTACAATCCTATCCACCCCTTTGGCAGAGGAATTTTCAGCCATTGAACGAACAGAAAATAAGAAGCAATGGCAGTGATCAGTGACAGAGAGATATTAAAAGGCCATTGTTTCATTCCAAGAATCCTCAGAAGGGCAACCATCAGGAGAAACGAGACAAGCGGATAACCCAGTATCTTAAAGAAGAAGGTAGCCAATATCATTGTTCCCATAAAGAAGAGAACCTGCATGGCCGAACCGGGTATCTCGGAAGGGAACTCCTCCTTTTTCACACTTTGCCATTTCTTTAAAAGGAATCTTAGAAGAAAGATGCCCGAAAGGACCATAAGAAGTATGCCCAGGCATAGAGGAAATAGCCCTGCTCCTGCCATCCGAAATGTCCCGATGGGCATTCTTAGAGAGAGGAGGGCAGTGATTGCTCCGAATAGAAAGAGCACCATCCCACCAGCCATTTCATATCTGTTCAAATTTGTCTCCTTAGAAATTGATAATTGCTAACTGACTATTGCGAATTGATCATTGATCATTGTTTAGTCCATCAACGCCCCGCCGTTTACATCTAAAATTTCACCGGTGATAAAGGACGCCTCATCCGAAGACAGAAACAACACTGCTTCTGCCACATCCTCGGGTTTTCCAAGGCGGCCGAGAGGAATGGAGGCGATAATTTCTTTTCTCCGTTCTTCTGACCACTGGGCGCTCATCTCGGTCTCAATGGCATGGGGAGAAACTCCATTCACATTGATACCGTATTGGGCCAATTGCCTTGCAAGAGTTTTCATCAATGCATCTATACCAGCCTTTGAGGGACCATATCCCGGAGCCGAGGTGATATCTCCTATCTTACCTGCGATGGATGAAACGTTAATGATTTTCCCGTAGCGCTGTTTTTTCATCGTCTCGACAACAGCCTTGGAGCAGTTAAAGGTCCCCTTGAGATTGACTTCGATCACCCGATCCCAATCCTCTTCAGTGACCGTCTCAATCGTTCCCCTCCGGATGATGCCAGCGTTATTGACGAGAATATCTACACGTCCGAACTTCACCAGGACTTGCTCAACCATGACCCGCACTTCGG
>VGSS01000028.1 GCA_016874935.1 Deltaproteobacteria bacterium
CAGGAGGCGATGCAATGTCAACGGTGATGGAAAAGGAGGAAGCCCACAAACTCATCGAGCGGATGCCCCAAAACGCCACATGGGATGATTTGATGCGCGAAATATACGTCCGCGAGGCGATTGAACGTGGGTTGGCCGACAGCAAGACAGGCCGCACCAAAGACGTGAAAGAGGTCCGGGCAAAGTACGGCTTGCCGGAATGAAAGTCCACTGGACAGATACAGCGGAGAGACATCTCGACGCCCTCTACGCTTACATTGCTCAGGATTCGCCCGAGTATGCCAAGCGCATGGTGGATCGCCTTACCCGAAGATCCCAGCAGATTGCCGCCTTCCCATTTTCAGGCCGCAGAGTTCCTGAATACGATATTGACCAGGTTCGTGAAATAATCGAAGGTCCATACCGTATCATCTACCACGTTAAGCCGGATCAGATTGACGTCCTGGCCGTCATTCACGGAGCCATGGATGTCCTTCGTTCGTCAGAAGAAAAGACTTAAAAGATATGGATCTCACCCAGGAAACCTTTTATCTCTTGAGGAATTTCAGGTAAGAATAGAGGAGTCGAGGATTAGTAGTCCGGAGTCGTGATTTTAGAGTTCGGAGTAAAAAACGAAAAAACTCCGAACTACCCGCCTGCCCAATCCTTGGACGGCGGGCAGGCGAACTAAGCGTTAGGATATTTCTTATACTCAATGACCACCTGATCCACGCCGGTCATCTCCTTCAGTTCCACATTGATCGAATCCTGCCGGGAAGTCTCCAACACCTTTCCAACATAGTCGGCGTGGATGGGAAGCTCTCTATGTCCACGGTCAACAAGAATCGCCAATTCAATCCGCCGGGGTCGTCCTAATTCCATCAAGGCGTCAAGCGCGGCTCGAATGGTTCTGCCTGTAAAGAGCACATCATCCACCAGAAGGACTTGCTTATCCTCGATGGAAAAATGAACCTCGGCCTTCTTCACTTCGGGCGTCTGGGTCAAGCGGGTCCAGTCATCTCGATAGAGCGTAATGTCAATGACTCCGGTTTTAAGGTCAATTCCGGTCTTTTGAAAAATTTTCTGCTTCAGGCGCTCTGCTAAATAGACTCCTCCTGACCGGATTCCCACCAGAACCATCTCTTCCAAGACAGGATGCTTCTGAAGCAACCGGTCACATATCCGACTCAGGGATTCCTCAATATCAGCCTCATTTTGGATAATCTGTTTTAAAGACATCTTGCAACCCCTTAGAGCTTTTTCCGCTGAGGCCGTCTAAAAAACCAGAGCACGATGAGGCAGAGAATAAGAAGTCCTGCAACCCCTCCGACCAGTACAGGCCAAGGAGGAATCAAACTCTTCTCTATGTCAGAGGATGCAAGCAGGTTTATTTCTTTCACCGTCTTTCCCTCTTTCTGAACTAAAACCTTTGCTAAAACCTGCCCCTTCTGAATGGGTGCGGTCGCAGATTCCGGTAATTGAGGTACGGCGGACACTAAATTTTCTTTTCCTTTTGGAACAGTCACCCATCCCGTTTCAGAAGCCGTGAGACTCACCTGATCCAATTTTCCCCGTTTAACTTTGAGTGGGACAAAGGACGCGCCCTTCTTCACCGCCTCTACTGTAGAAAAATTCTTAAACCCATGTTCCAGTAACTTCTGTGCTTCAGGCGCCCTTTTCTTCATTTTGTCACATCCCATCACCACCGCGATCATTCTCTGTCCCTCTCTTTTGGCGGTCGCTACGAGATGATAACCCGATTCCTTAATATAGCCCGTTTTAAGTCCATCCACCCCGATGTTCTTATAGAGAAGGAGATTCCGGTTTCCTTGTTTAATGCCATTGTATTCGAATTCCGTTGCGGAGTGAAGGGCAAGCGCCTGGGGATGGTCTTCAATATATCGCCGAGCCAGGATGGCCATATTCATGGCCGTCACATACTGCCCTTCCGCTGCCAGACCGTGGGAGTTCTTAAATTGAGAATCATTCATTCCCAAAGCCTTGGCTTTCTCATTCATATTCGAGACAAAAACCTCCTCCGATCCGGCAAGATGTTCGGCCAGGACAATGCAAGCATCATTTCCAGACGCAATCGCCACCCCTTTGATCAGGTCTTCAACCTTTACGCGTTCTCCTACCTTGATATACATTGCCGAGCTGTCCGTTTTATAGGCGCTCCTCCACGCTTTCTCGCTCACCGTCACCATATCATCCATCTTTATTTTTCCTGCGCGGATGGCATCAAAGATCACATAGAGGGTGACGACCTTAACAAAACTGGCGGGCGGAATTCTCAAATCAGGGTTCTGCTGGTAGAGAATTTCTCCTGTTAACCCATCCATCAGCACTGCTGACTGAGCATCACATTGGAGAGGGTCCTTTGGGGACGATGGGGCCAGAGTCTCTTTCGGGGGCTGCCCTTTTTTCTGAGAGGTTACGGATTGAGAAGGCTTTGTTTGAGTTGTTTTCCTGGACGTCTTGCCAAAGGCTTGATAAGCAAAGGTCAAATAAAAAAATACTGCTATAAGAATGAGCATCGAAATAGTTTTTAGAACCCGATTTTTCATTCTCACCTCCAAAATATTTTAGGTTTTCATAACAGATTCAGTTTCCTTTTTCAATTCGGCATTGAAAACGATCCCCTTTTCGTTTACTATGTGCACTGACCATGGAAAATAAATCTCCTTCGATAAGGGAGTTTGAGAGAATCGTTTCCCTTGAATATAAAGACATGGGATCTCATCTTCCCGAAGATCGTATTCCAGTAGGTTTTTTCTGCCCCTATGCTCCGGAAGAGATGCTTCATGCCGCAGGGGCCTTGCCTCTTCGTTTGATGGGCCCCCCGATCAAGATGTCCCGTGTCCAGGCACACCTCCCACCCAACTGTTGCCATCTGGCAAAATCGTCTCTTGAAAGCCTGCTACAGGGAGAACTTGATTTTCTAAAAGGGATCATCTTCAGCCACACCTGCGATGTGATGCAGGGTCTTTCGGATATCCTTGCTTTCCAGAAACGTATCCCTCTCCAGTTCAATTTGATGATCCCGTCGAACTTGAGGTCTGAACGTTCCCTTCCCTATCTGAAGGAAGAATGTAGACGATTCAAGGATTTTCTCGAAACAAATGTCGGGGTAGTGACACAGGAGAGTCTGGCAGGTTCCATCCGGCTCTTCAATCAGATCAGAGAAAGAGTTCAGCGTCTTTATCAACTCAGACGAAAAGGGCCTGGTCTGATATCGGGTAATGACTTTGCTCAAATCATTCGGGCCGGATACCAGATGGATCGCAACCGCTACCTTGTTCTCTTAGACGAATTGCTGAATGGATTACCACAGGAGCATGAGGGAACCGGTGGGTTCGTCCCTGTATACCTTATTGGCAATATGATCCATTCTCCCTCTTATTTGACAATGATCGAAGAGGCAGGAGCCTCTGTCGTTTATGACAACCTCTGCAGTGGAGCGCGATTCCTACGCCTCATGACACGTGAGGATATCGATCCAATAGATGGGCTTGCGGAAAGATATATATCGTCTTTCTTATGTCCGGCAAAACACGGAGGGCCAACCGCTCATCTTGAAACCCTGATTCAAGAGGTGGAGGAATCCGGTGCCAAGGGCGTGATTTTTCTCTTTTATAAATATTGTGAGCCGCACTATTTTGACTATCCGGATCTGAAAAAGGCTCTCGAGGCTAAGTCCATTCCCTCTCTGCTCCTGGAAGTGGATGATCCTGCGACCTCGCTGGGACAACTGAAGATAAGGATACAAGCGTTTGTGGAAATGCTTTCCTCTGTGTAACATTTCGGATTTCGGAATGCGGAATTCGGATTTAAAATTTAAATTAAAACTTTTTAGCAGTATTTTATTCCGAAATCCGCAATCCGCATTCCGCAATCACCCTGGAAGAAAATTATGACAGAACAGAAACTTGATGCCAACCTCTATCGTCCGATTCAATCAACAGGCGCTTACCGCCGTCTGATGATCGCCTACTATTTTATGGTGAAGCATCCTTCCTGGTTTGGCAAAAAAGTAGCCTGGATCACGAGCGGCGGGCCGGTAGAACCCCTATATGCCATGGGCGCCCTTCCCTTCTATCCTGAAAATTACGGAGCCATGTGTGGAGCCTCAAGGATGTCGCCCTCCCTCTGTGAAGCCGCTGAACATAAAGGATACTCCCATGATCTCTGCTCTTACGCCCTCACAGATATCGGATCCTACTTTACGGGGAAAGGACCCATCGGCCGCCTCCCCAAACCTGACTTTCTCGTATGTGGGAACAATATCTGCGGGACGGTCATCAAATGGTATGAGATTCAGGCACGCGCTTATAATGTGCCGGTATTCTTCTTCGACACTCCCTTTATCCATGACGAGATTCAGGGCCATACCCTGAAATATGTCCAGGGGCAGATGAAAGATTACATCTCGTTTCTGGAAAAGCAGTTGAAACGGCCTTTTTCAGAAACCCGTTTTGAAAAGGTATCCAACTGGTCATTAGAGACCATTGCCTTATGGAAAGAAATTCTCGAACTTTCACGGCACCGTCCTGCTCCGATTGCCGCCTTTGATGCCTTTATCCACATGGCACCAATCGTGACACTCAGAGGGACGCGCTGGGCAGTCCGTTATTATAAAAGACTAAAAAAAGAGTTGGAGGAAAGGGTCAGAACAAAAACAGGAGCGTTTGGACGCGAAGAGATCAGGTTGATCTGGGACAATATCCCCATCTGGTACGATATACGGAATCTCTCTAAGCTACTTTCCTCTAATGGGGCTGTCCTCGTAGCAGATACCTACACATCTGCATGGGCCATGGAAGAACCCAACCTCACCTATTCTTTGGATGGAATGGCTCAGGCTTATGCTACAATCCATCTCAACCGCAGCCTTGATTACAAGGTTAAAAAGATGGTCAATCTGATTCAGCGTTATGAAGCGGATGGATTCATCATGCATTCGAACCGGAGTTGCAAACCCTATTCTCTCGGACAATACGATATGAGGCGGGAGGTAACACGGCTGACCGGAAAACCGGGACTCGTCATTGAGGCCGACCACACCGACTCCCGAAGTTACGCCCCCCAACAAGTCGAAAAACAGATCCTAATGTTTTTAGATATCGTCAGAGGAACAAAATCAAGTTAATTTTAGAATTTCCATTTTTTAAGGTGTGAAATTTAGGATTTGATTTATCAGAAACTGTCACATTTCTTGTTGCTTTCTTACTGAAATTATCGCTTGACCAGTTTCTTTTAAAGGCGTAGAGTATAATCGGAAATCAACAAGATATTAACGTATAAAATTCTCCTTCGATAATTAACCCTTAAATTAAACTAATTCTATATAATATCGTCCAGGACAATGTTTTCTGGAAAAAAACAGCATTATATCTTTTTGAGGGTAAAATGGAGGTCTGGTCAATCATTTTCCCACAAAGAATAGAATAAACATAAAAGATAATGTTAGGGCGGAAATAAATTTCAATAAGGCTAAATTTCCATTATAATTAGATCATGACCGGCTTAGGGGTCAGGTCTCAACATTCATCATGATGCCAACATTTGCACAATTCCATTTTGTCAAATGTTGAGATCTGACCCCTTTTTCTTTCAACGAGTTGCCCGTGGGCGGCCCAAAATGGAAGCCGCTACGCCGCCAATGATAAGGCCTTCAACCCGCTTTGCCTTCAACCACGCCGCAACATCGCTTAATGCGCCTAAAAGAGGGACAAGAGTCTCTATTTTAGACATGGTAGTACCTTCTAGGTTTATTCCAACGCTCTCGAACTTCTTTTTCTCCTGCACGCAAACCTTTGGTCCACCCAATTTCTTTTACGGAACTCATTAACGCAGCCAATTGGCTAAACTTTTCAACCAAAGAGGTTTTATGTAACTCTCTTCGTTCGGCATCGTTTATCATTTTCTATCTCATTCTGAAGGCAAGAGCTTCAGATTTTGTAATCCGGTTCTTCATAACTCCTGTTTTACCTCGCACAATTATTTTTTGCATTTTCATTTACAATAAATGATTAAATTATATCACATTTCAAATATGATGTAATTATTTCTTCTCTTTTCTTGTCCTAAGTTGATGCAAAGGATTTATCCATACAGCCGCCAGGATTAGTAAACAAATTTCAATGCCTGTTCTATAGGCTTTCTGTCTTTCTGCGGGGACTCATCCGGATAACCTACGGCGATGAGACAGACGAACCCCATCTCTGCCGGAACATTTAATATGGTCTCGATCTCTTGTTTCGCCAGGAGTGGGGAAGCAAGCCAGATCGCCCCAAGCCCTATCTGGTGCAGTGCCAAGAGCATCGTGGCAGCCGCCGCAGAGGCGCTCTGAATCGCCGTGGGGGCGAATCTTCGAAATCCTAAGATCTCCCTCGCCTCAGGGTCAAACGATTCGCGTGCCACCAATACCTTATCCATTGGACTTTGATATGCGCCGCTAAAAACTCCTATGCAAACTGGAGCATCTCTGAAAAAAGAGGCATTCTTCCGATAACGATTCATATCTTCTTGCCATGACATGGCTTCAGGCTGGGAGGCGATTTTATCCGAAACAGATTGGACAGCATCAGCCATTTTTCGGATGATCTCCCGGTTCTTAACCGCGATGAAACGCCATCCCTGGAAGTTGCCCCCGTTGGGCGCCCAGGTGGCCAACTCCACTGCTTTCTTCAACAATTCATCCGGAACATCATCCTGTTTCCATTTCCGGATTGAACGTCTGCTCTTGATCAATCTTTCCAAAGCTTCGATATCCATCTCTTTCCATCCTTTCTTCAATGAGACTGTCTGGAAAAATGTCATTCCGGTCCCGATCTTTATCGGGAGAATCCAGTCCCGCCTTTGGCGGGATTGATATGACTGGACTCCGGTTTTCACCGGAGTGACGAATTTTGAATCATAAGAGGTTCCCTTAAATTCACTACTGCCGAGCCGGTGGAAGTTCTTGGTATCCCTGGACGGTCAAGCCGGGTAATACCATCATCGTGGAAGTCCCATGGGCAATCAGTTTTCCTTCTTCATCCTTGACAAAGGCCTCTCCCAACGCAAGGGTTTTGCCCATCTTGATACATCGCCCCTCCGCCTTGAGTTTGCCTTTCTGAACCGGCGCCAAGTAATTCACCTTAATTTCGACGGTGGTCAGACCCAGCCCATTCTCCACTTGGGGGAAAGTCGCCCAGAAGGTGGCTGCATCCACCACGGAGGCCATAACCCCTCCATGGACGTTTCCAAAGGGCTGAAGATGTTTCTCTTCTAATTGAATTTCTAAGAGCGAGGTTCCCCACCTCAGGTTCTTGATCTCCATGGAGAGGAGGGAAAAATAAGGACTCCTGTTGACAACCTTTGTCACAGCCTCTTTATACTTTGGATTTAATTCTTCTTCAGCCATCACCGGTCTCCTCTATTCGATATTTTTCTAAAAAGACGATGATCAATTTCTCGTTGGCCGTCACGGTCTTGAAGCGTCTGTATCCCAGTTTTCCGTAGAGATGAAGGTTCCGTTCGCTCTTATGGCCGGTAAAAATCTCAAATCTTGGAACTGCTTTAAAAACCTCTTCAACCCGGCCCATCAATTTCTTCCCTATCCCTTGATTCTGGAATTCAGGATGAACGATGAGTCGTCCGACATAGCAGGTCCCCTCTCTCAAAAAAGCTCTGACCGAACCGATGATCCGCCCATTCTCAACCGCTTTCAGAAATATCTGGACCTCGAAATCCTTTTTAATCTCTTCAAGGGTTTGCCTCAAGGGTGGAATCGTAAAATCATCATAAATCTCAGCCTCGCTTAAGTAAGCCCGTTTTTGAAGGGCTAAAATTTCCTCTACGTCATTAAGGGTTGCCGTTTCAACAATCATGATCCCCTGCTTCCGGGTTGGTAAAAACCTCAAAACTTCTGAGAATAGCGGTGGGCGAGGTCAAAATATTTTTGCGCTCTTTTCAGGGCTTTCTGTTTTTCTTCTTCCGGGATATTCGGGTCATCCAGCCTAAAGCTTTCCACTTTTCCCCGGACATAGGCCCGGTAGCATTTGTAGAAATCCAGAATTTCCATTAACTCATGATCTCCGGATTCGCCGATATACGCCTGAATGAGATGGTCGCTTAAATCCTCCCTGCTATGGTAATCGAGGTCCATGGCTAAAAAACCGATGTCCGCAGCCACATCCGTATACCGGAACCGCTCATTGAATTCAATGCAGTCGATAATGGAGATCTCCTCTCCCCAGAAGATATGCTCCAGACGCAAGTCGCCGTGGCAATCCCGGATGCGGTCCTCTTTAATTCTTTGGTAAAAGATCTTCTCTTTGGCTCGATAAAATTGATCTGTCTTTTCCTTTACTGCCTGACAAACATCAGAGGGGATTGTCACATCAATATATTTCTCGGTCTGTTCGAAGTTCTCGTCCGTGTCCTGTTTGACCCGCTCCGGTCTGGCAAAGTTTTTGATCCGGTCGCTTGTTTCTGCCTCAAAATAGAACCGGACCAATTTCTCTGAGATGGCCTCCATCATTCTGAAGGTGACTTCCTTTTTCTCAAGCAATCGATTCATTAGAAGTTCTTCCGGGATCTGCTTCATTTTGACCGCATACTCGACGACCCCTCCCGTGCCATCCAGCGATACCTTATTGTCTTCTTCCGTAATCCTGACCACTCCGAGATAAAGGGTTGGAGCAAGCCGGCGGTTGAGCGTCACTTCCTGCTCGCAGTAGTACTTCCTTTTCTCGATGGAGGTAAAATCGAGGAAACCGAAGTTGACCGGTTTCTTCACTTTGTAGGCATAGTTTCCTGTGAGAAAGACGAGGGAGATATGGGTCTCGCACAATCGTATTTCTCCGGGGTGATCGGGATAGATGGCGGGATTAAGGAGCGCTTTTTTGAGAGAGGAGATATCCATCCTAGACTTCTTTTAATGAAAATTGCAAAATATTTGGGGTCTCTATTTTGAGCTTTGCAATTTCCAATTTGCAATTGTCATTGATCTTTTCCATTGTCATCTCTTTTCGATCTTTCTGATCTTCCAGTCCGGAGCGTTGTTAAATTCCGTATCGATGGTGAGGTGAATGATGGATAACCCCTGAACCCTCCTTTTCAAATCGTCAATATCAATGGGTTGGAAAATGGCTTTATTATTGAGGTAAGCCTCCTGGGTTAGGGCATTGGACTCGTAATTCTCTTTCGTCCGTTTCAGTATCCTTTCAATCGACTTCTCCTCCGTGCAGGCGCATTCCGCAATCACAAACGGCCGGCGGGCCTTTTCCGCAATCTCCGCAGCCCGGCCCCTCAGTTCCTGGGTAACGAAGGTCGCATCCAGGATCAACCCATTCTGACTCCTCTCCAGGGCCTCTTTGGCCAAACGAAACATCTCTTCGTAAACTTTTCTCCTGTTCTCCGGGCTGGAGGCCACTTTATTGTCAAAGATATCCTGCCCTTTCAGCACCTCCAGCCGGATCATGTCCGACCGGAGAATCTGAAATCCTTTCATCCTTGCGATCTCTTCGGTCACCGGACTTTTCCAGCTTCCCGGAAGCCCCACGGAAATCAGCACAGAGTCCTTCGGGACCTCAGATTCGATCACCCCTGCAAAAGCTTTTTCCATTGAAACCTCCTCCTGTCTAAATAACCAAAACAGATTCGAGATAATTGATGATTGGGTATTGGTTATTATTTGGTTATTGGATATTGGTGATTGGAATTTTATTATATTTTATCACATCTCCAGGGCTTTTAGAACCGCCTCATGTAAAATCCCATTGCTTACCAGAATCCCGTGATTTCTTTCGAGCTTGATACCGCTGGAGAAGTCCAGAGGTTTGCCATAGAGGTCAGTCACTTTCCCTCCCGCCTCCTCAGCGATGATCGCCCCAGCAGCATGATCCCAGATATTCTCTTTATAGCCCGGCTCAGAGGGTGACGGAACTCTGAGGTAAAAATTCACTTCCCCTCGCGCCAGCACCCCATACTTTGCCTGGCTGTCCATCTTGAGGGGAGGCCGGGTTATCCTCAACTTCTGTGCAATCTTTAAATGGGTTAAATGGTCCGCATGGTCCTGCTCAACGCTCTCTGTGAACAAGGCCTTCTCCGGATCGTTCACTTTTGAAACGGAAAGGGTCTGTCTCCCTTCTCCCTTCAACCCTATCTGAAAAGAACCCATCCCTCTCAAGGCAAAGAAGAGGCAACCCCTTTTTTCATCAGGCCGATCTTTGTCCGCATAAAGATTGGGACAGGCCATGAGGCCGAGTTGAACCAGACCATTTTCAATCAGTGCCAGGGCAATCGCATACTGATCGCCTCTGAGAAATCCTTTGGTCCCATCAATCGGATCCAGTGTCCAGAACCGATTCCTAATCGAATGAGAGCTGAGATCAATCCAGGAGCAAACCTCTTCGGAAGAAACACCCGGAAAAAAGTCACGGATATATCCTGTGACCTGATGGAGGAGACTCGAGTGATCAGGTTTTCTCAGTTCAGCCGAATCCTCCTCGGCGACCACAATGTCATCGGGAAAGATGTCTCTGATCAATTTACAGATGATCGCCTGAGATCCATAATCGGCCACCGTCACAGGACTCCGATCGATTTTCTGAATGGATGCCCCTTCGGCAAGTTCTTTCCTCACCTTCTGGCAGAGCCGGGATGCCAGGCGTATGGCCTGGAGGGCGGTGGAGACTTCGGGAGAAAATTCATCCATGGGCACTTCTCAAATCCGAAATTCGAATATCACGCGAAGCATCCTCTTAGGACCAATCCGAAACAAATCCAAAACTTAAATGACCCCAATTCCCCAAAAAAGAGGTTTGATTTTTTTGGTCATTCGAATTTATTTGGAATTTCGGATTTCGTGCTTCGGATTTAGATTTAAACAACATTTGGCCCTAAGAGAGAAATATGAATCACCTCCGGAAGTTGACCTATTTATACCAAAAACACGACATTAAGCATACTTCGGGGGTTAGTCTCTTGGGAAATCCAGCCAATTTGAGTCTGACAATGGACTCACCATTATCTTAAATGAAATGTATTTTCCCTGCTGTTTTTTTGCCGGAGATGGTTTAACGCGTTAATCCCTATACCAGAAAATGGTAAAAAAGTCAATTAAGTTATTGAAATAATAATACAAAAGCGTATATGGGTGTTAGTGGGGTGGCGATCCGGTGGGAGCACTCAATTCCTCTTTCCTCTTTTCGAGTATCTTCCTTTTCAAATCCTCGTCCATCTTCTCAATCAGTGGCATCATGAATTCCACCACCTTGCTCACTTTCCTGTAATTCTGCTCCAACATCCCCATCTTCTCCATGAGTTGCCTGTTTTCTTTCTGAAGTCTGGTGGTTTGGTCTTCGTCTCCCTTTTCGGCGATCTGATTGAAGATTATTCCTTTACGTTCGATGTATCGGTCTGGCATGTCGCTTTTGAATGCCCATCCGTATTGGGCGCAGAGTTGGTACCGGTTCATTTTTGTGGCCCAATAGGTGGCTGAGCTGTGCCTGAGAATAGGAAAGGCAAAAAGGGAAATTACTATTTAGGGCGAGGACATGCTGGGAGAGGGTTTATAAAGTTTGACGAAGTCCACCCTCTCAAAGTCAGAGTCATTGGAGGCGAGATTGTTAATCTTCAAATCTTCCATAATCTGAAGGGTGAGTCCATCATTGGAAAGAAATCCATATCGCCTTTTCATTTGCTGGCTTCTCTCCAGCGTCTTCAGGTTTGGAGACAAAACATCCAGATTGAATAGGGCTATCTTTGCAGGAATGCTCTGATGGTTTACTAATTTCTTAACGGTATCAGGATGGGTCTTTAAATGCCTTATAAGATCCTTCAGTCTTATTTCCCCAAGGATCGAAGCAGCCTCGACGATCATCATTCGATGCGTAACTTCCTGAATGATCGCTATCGAAGTGACGCCGTTAATCTTTCCCTCTTCTATTCGTTCCAGGAATTTTGAACTAGCGGGATTTAGTTTAGACCCTTTGGAAAAGTGATAAATGAAAATATTGGCATCGACAAAAACCGAAGATCCATCTTCCAGATCAGAGCAAAACATATTAAGCCTCTTCGGGTAGAAATTCCGGAGAAAGGGCAATCTCTTCGATGGTATCAGGATCAAGTCCGCTGAACATGCCACTGGTAGCTCTAACCGCGCTTTCTCCCCCCTCAACGGTTATCCTCACCTTCTGATGTTCATTTAATTTCAATGGAGACAAAGGTTTTAGAACACCGCCTTCATATACGGCCTCGATATTTCTTGACATTTCTGTACCTCCAAGTCTATTCAACCAAACCTAATTTCAATTGTATGTTACCCTGAACAGGACACCTTGTCAAATTGAATCGAGATAAGAGAGATATTCAAAAAATAAAAAGCCCCGACCGAGGTCGAGGCTTTCCGCCAATAGTCCTGTCATCGCTGAATGGACACCCGATAGGTCGGATGATCCGTATACGGTTAGTATGGTGCCGAAGGGGGGATTTGAACCCCCACGGGTGTTGCCCACCACCCCCTCAAGATGGCGTGTCTACCAATTCCACCACTTCGGCGTCATAAATGTTGTGATGTAGCGTTGACATTTATTGTCAACGAACCTCTTTCGCCCCCAGCAAATGAGGTTGCTACGAATTTATTTCTTCGGCTCAGATAGAGGAATTTGAGGTTGAACCGGAGTCTTCTGGGGTTCTGCCGGGACAGTCTGCGCCGGCTTCTCTTTTATGACGGTTGATGTCCGCCTGGTTGAACTATACGTCAACAGGAGCGAGGTGATCATGAAGACCACTGCTGCAACCGTCGTCAGTTTGCTGAGAAATCCCATGGCCCCTGCGCTTCCGAAAAGTGTCTGGCTCGACCCACCAAAGGCCGCCCCCATCTCCGCGCCCTTCCCCGCCTGAAGAAGAACGATTAGGATGAGGGCGAAACAGACCAAAACATGCAAGATGATGATGATTGTCATTGATTCAATCCCCTTTTTAATCCCTTAAATCAGCCGGATATCAGAATATCAGATGATCAGGTAGCAGGTATCAGGGCATCTGGCCATCAGGTTAAAAAATTTCTTATGTTCGGTTTTCCTGATATTCTGATTCTCTAGTATTCTGCCTCCTGATTTCCTGATAACCTGATTCCCTTCTAAAATCCTTTTCGGATTTTGACTTTTATATATATCACATTTCTTTAAATCTGACAATCCTTGAGAAGGACTCCGCATTCAGGCTTGCTCCTCCCACCAGGGCTCCGTCGATATTCGTTTGGGCCATCAACCCTTTAATGTTCTCAGGGGTGACACTTCCACCATATTGGATTCGAATACCCTCTGAAGTTCTTTTCGAATAGAGCCTTCCTAATTTCTGACGGATGAATTGATGGACTTCCTCCGCCTGTTCAGGGGTTGCTGTCTTTCCAGTTCCGATGGCCCACACAGGTTCGTAGGCTATAACAATCTCTTCAATCGTATTCTCCTCTACTCCTTTCAAACCGCCATCTAACTGTCTTTCAATCACGGAAAAGGTCAAGCCCCCTTCCCTCTCCTGCAACATCTCACCGATACAGAAGATGACCTTCAGCCCATGGTTGAACGCCGCCTTGATCCTGCGGTTCACCGTCTCGTCTGTCTCTCCGAAATACTGTCTCCTCTCTGAATGGCCGATGATCGCATAATGACAATCGATCTCCTTAAGCATCATCGGAGAGATTTCACCCGTGAAGGCGCCTTTCTCCTCCCAGAAAAGATTCTGGCTGGCTAAATGGAGGGAGGACCCTTTCAGTTCTTGAGAGACAGGGTACAGGGCTGTAAAAGGAGGAGCAATGGCTGCCTCAACATCCTCGATGCCTTGAACAGAGGCTTTCAATTCCCTGACCAGTTCGAGGGCCTCTCCGACCGTCTTATTCATCTTCCAGTTGCCTGCGATGAAGGGTAATCGTTTCATCATCCGTCCTTTCTCAGAGCTTCAATCCCCGGCAATTTCTTCCCTTCGATTAATTCGAGGGATGCCCCTCCACCGGTGGAGATGTGGCCGATCTTATCTGCGACTCCTGCCTGATTCACCGCCGCCACCGAATCCCCTCCCCCGACGATGCTGAAAGCTTGGGAGTCAGCCACAGCCCTGGCAATGGCAAATGTCCCCTGACTGAAAGGTTCCATCTCAAAGACGCCCATCGGCCCGTTCCAGAAAATCGTTCTGGCGGATAGAATCTCTTCTAAAAATATCTTGACTGTCTCTGGACCGATATCGAGGCAGACCCAGCCGCTGGGAATCTTCTCGTTGGTCACGATCTCTCTCCTGGCCTGGACATCCATCCTTTCTGCGGCTATATGATCGGAGGGAAGGATAAGTTTTATCTTTCCTTTTGCTCCTTCAATAAGACGGAGTGAGAGACCGATTTGATCTTCCTCAACCAGCGATTTCCCAATACTGAACCCTTTTGCCTTGAGGAAGGTATAGGCCATTCCTCCTCCAATGAGAAGGGTATCTACTTTGTTTTGAAGATTCCGTATCACCCCGATCTTATCGGAGACTTTCGCGCCACCCAGAATGGCAACATAGGGCTTCTGAGGGTTGACCAGGGCCTTTTCCAAACTTTCAATCTCCCTCATCATCAGAAAACCTGAGGCCACGGTTTGAATATATCGTGTCATTCCTTCGGTGGAGGCATGAGCCCGGTGGGCCGCCCCAAAAGCATCATTGACATAAACATCACAGAGGGACGCCAGGTCTTTTGAAAAAGTTTCTTCATTCTTTTCCTCCTCCTGATGAAACCGGAGGTTTTCGAGGAGGAGAACTTCTCCCTCTTTCATTCTCTCGATCTGCCCCCTGACTTCTTCTCCAACACAATCAGGAGCAAGCGAAACTCCCTTGCCGAGTAATTTTGATAACCTCTCTGCGATTGGAGCCAAACTAAACTTTGGATCCCGTTTCCCTTTAGGCCTTCCGAGATGGGAAGCAAGGATAACCTTACCCCCTGCTCCACATATAAATCTTATAGTCGGGAGAGAAGAAATGATCCGGGTATCGTCCGTGATCTCTTTTTTTTCATCGAGCGGGACATTAAAATCGACCCGAACAAAGACCCGTTTCCCTTTAAGTTCGGCCTGATCTACCCTAAGGATTCCCATTATCTGCTCCTGCCGAAATTACCGTTTTATTGTTCAGGTTGAGGCCAGGGTAATGAAGCCAGTTTAGGTTAGGTGTTCGGGCAAGGACTCACTTTCCATTAAACCAATCGCTTAACCCATTAACCAAACGGGCCTCTTTGCCCTTACCATTTGACAAACCAACCTTATTTTTTCCCAAACAAATACAGAAACAACTCCACCATCCTGTTGGAGAAGCCCCACTCGTTATCATACCAGGAAAGGATCTTTGCCAGTTTTCCACCGATCACTTTGGTCGAAGGACCATCGATGATGGAGGAGTGGGGGTTGCCATTAAAATCGATGGAGACAAGAGGCTCTTCACAGAAACTCAGAATCCCTTTCAACTTTCCATTCGCATAGGATTTCAAAACTTTGTTCAGTTCTTCGTCTGTCGTCTCTTTTTTCAACTCCACCGCCAGATCGACCACTGAGACATTGGGGGTCGGCACCCGGATCGCCATCCCATCCATTTTTCCCTTCAATTCCGGGATGACGAGGGAGAGGGCGGTTGCAGCGCCGGTCGTCGTGGGAATCATCGACATCCCGGCGGCTCTGGCCCGTCGAAGATCCTTGTGCGGAAAATCGAGGATGACCTGATCATTGGTGTAGGCATGGATCGTCGTCATCAGGCCATACTCCACCCCAAACTCGCCAACCAAGATCTTGGCGATGGGAGCAAGACAGTTCGTCGTGCAGGACCCCATGGAAATGATGTGATGTTTGGAGGGATCGTAGTCCTTCTCATTGACTCCGAGAACGAGCGAAACATCCGGGTCTTTTGCTGGAGCGGAGATCACGACTTTCTTGGCGCCCGCCTCCATATGCTTGGACCCTCCTTCGCGATCCGTAAATCTCCCCGTGCTTTCCAGAACCACATCGACCCCCAGGTTCTTCCAGGGAAGCTGGCCAGGATCCTTCTGGGCAAAAACCTTGATCTCCCTTCCATCGACCCAAATGGCGTCTTTCCCTCCTTCTACGTTTGCCGCGAATTTCCCATGAACGGAATCATACTTTAAGAGATGGGCCAATGTCTTAGCATCGGTGAGATCATTGACTGCTACGAACTCCAGATCTTTCCTGTTAAAACCTGCTCGAAGGACATTTCGGCCAATACGTCCAAATCCATTAATTCCCACCCTGATTGCCATATCGTTCCCTCCTTTTGACAATTATCTTTAACGAGTGCCTGTTTATAGATTGCCCCCTCAATCAGAATCGTCATTCCGGCGAAAGCCGGAATCCAGTTTTTTCAAAACCTTCTGGATGTCGGATCAAGTCCGACATGACGGAAAACGTTGTTTATGGGTAGACGTTAATTATATACCTTTTTTTAGTCTCCTCCGTCAATATGTTTCGGAGGTTTAGAAAAATTGCCACTTCTTCCAAAAGATGAAGAAATCTGGTATATTGGGTTAAGTCGAAGGATGAGATGGAAAGAAAAAATCTTAACATCAGAGACCGCAATTTTTTGGAGATTGTGCGGGGTCTTCTCTACTCCCAGATTGCTTTTCAGGAAATCTTCAATAAGTACAGGAGGGGGGGGCTTCAATTTTCAGACATCGGGAATTGGGTCGACGATAAAGGACAAAGCCCTCTTTACAACCTGAAGGAACAGTGTCATTCCTTTTTTCGTAATAAGGGAAAAGAACCTGTTCGTAAAAATGAATGGCTCCTCGACCTGGTCATCGGATCCATCTTTCACGAAGCCATGAAGTTAAGAGAAAATATATATCAGCTTGAAATCTATCGCCCCAAATACCTCAAATATAAACTTAATATTGGGAAATCGTCTTATGAAAAGAACTATTTCCAGCAATTTGAGCGGATCATCTCGAAGGCGGAACAGGGCGTGCTCCTGGGCATATCGGAGATGCGATCCCTTTTCCATGATGCCATGGAACAGTTGATCGACCTCTTTAAAGAAAAAGGCCGCAATCCCTATCTGGTTCGATTTCTTCTGGAGCACCGCTCCCTTCTTCGGAAAGTTTATGGGCCTCAAAAGGGGAAGGACGTTTTGGGTCTCATCTTTGAGGGAGGGTTGCAGGAAGCTTATGATCGTGCAGGCCGAAGTTATCTCTTGAGCGGACATTATGATCTGTCTTCCTGCCACTTTTCAAAAGCCTTGAAGTTGGGATCTCCTCACAACGAACTCCTTTTTCTACTGTATTTCAGCCTCGGGATGAATGCCTATTACAAAAATATTTACACAAAAACCCTGTCGTTCTGGGGGAAGCTGATGTCGATCCGGTTGAAGAAATATTTTAAGAAACATTATGCCAGGCAAATCGAGGAAGTCTGCCGTAAGATGGCTTCGGAACTAAATGAGGAGGGAAGACCCCATCTGGCACAAAAGGCCCTTTCCCTTGCCGATCAGACTATAAAAATGTTAGGATGAATGTAAAGGAGAGCTGTGAGATGCCGATCTATGAATATCACTGCAGTCGATGTCACCATGAGTTTGAAAAACTGGTTTTCAATTCATCTCAAAAGATCCTCTGCCCCGAATGTAACAGCAAGAAGGTGAGCCGGATGATGTCGGCCTTCGCCTTTTCGAGCGGAGGAAAGTTTAAGAGCGCCACCAGTTCCTCCTGCGGCAGTTGTTCCTCCAGTAGTTGTTCCACCTGCAGCCATTAAGAAATTCCAATAACCAAATTCCAAACTCCAAATAAGTTCCAATTAACCAATATCCAAATCACCAAACTCCTATGTATTGGCCTATTTCAAATATTTTGGTCATTGGAATCTGGTCATTATTTGGTTATTGGTGCTTGAAATTTGGTTATTCTTATGTCAGGTTAGCTGAAAAACAGGGGCTTCCAAATTTCTATCGGCCTAAAGATGAGAAAGATGTCGTCTTGCCTCCATTTCCTCTCTCAGTGCCACATCGTCTTGAAGCCCTTTTAGGACCTCGTCGATCAATTGAATCATCTTCTCTTTTTCCTCCGGCAATTTGCCGTGGAGGGGGACGAGGTTCGAAATATGGTCGCTCAAAAATTGGGAGGTAACCTGGAGATCTTTCAACAGAAGCCTCGTCTCCTTCAGAATCGTCTCCGGGGATGCCGGTTGGAAACGCCCCTCCTCCATGGCATCGTATAATTGGGAGTTGGGTTGGGGGACGAAAGTCCGGACCCGTATAAAGTGGGGATCGATCTGATTTAAAACTTCAGCCGTCCCTTTTGCGTGCTGCTCCCACTTCTCTTCTCCGCCAATACCCAGCAGAACATATAAGGAGTATTCAAAGCTTGCTTGTTTGGCCTTCCTCCCTGCCTCGACCATCTCTTCCGGGGTTGCCCCTTTGTCAATCTCCTTTAAAAGTTCTCGATCCCCTGTCTCAAGGCCCACATGGAGCCGATTCAATCCGGCCTTGAAGAGCTTCTCCAGCTCTTCTACGGGCTTCTTGGCCAGTGTCTTCGCCCTTGCGTAACTGGTCACCCTTTCAATATGAGGAAACGAAGAATACAAATGCTTTAAAATCTTAACCAACTCATCAGTCTTGTAAACCAGGCTATTGGAATCCCCGATAAAGACGGTTCGGACTTGATCGCTGTAGAGTTCCCTTGCCATGGAGATATCCTCAAGCACCTCCTCCGGTTCTCTCCTTTCGAATTTCATCCCTTTATACATGGAACAGAACGTGCACCGGTTCCATGGACACCCTCTCGTCACCCTCAACAGGAGGCTGTTGGCTTCGCTCGGTGGCCGAAAAGGTGGAAAGTCATAATCTCTTTTTCTAAGACCGAATCTACCAAGAGTCATCATCTCCTCCGTCAAAGTGTCTTAAATCAAAAGTGTCTAAAGTGATTAAAGTTGACAAAGTCGTAAAAAGTCAAAAAAAAGCAACGATCGTCATTCCGGCGAAAGCCGGAATCCAGTAATCTCAAATAATTATGAAAACACTGGACACCGGTTCCTGCCGCAGGACCGGTGAGGCAACTTTTTACGATTCCATCAAAGTTAAAAAATCATCGTTACAGGGATCCCTTTTTTCTCGAAACGTTCCTTTAAATCCATTCCAATAACATTAAAATAATCATCTGTGAGATAGTTGTCCAGCCCATTTTTATAGTAGATCCCTTTCACCATATTCGGGTAATTCATCCGGTCGATGAGCACTTCATCGACTACCCCCTCGAACATCTTCACCAGGGGGGCCGGCTTTAAGGGGAGCAGTGGCCCGATGAACGCATAAGTCTTGATCCTCTCCCGCCGAAGTGTTTCCAATGTCTTGATCCGGGAGGAGATGGAAGGGGAGCGGGGTTCAAAGAGCTTCTTTATCGCTTCATCATGAGTTGTAATGGTCAATCCCACTTCGATCTTTTTAAACCGTTTAAAAAGATCGAGGTCCCGCAAACAGAGAGGTGAACGGGTTAGCAGGTTGACCGAAAACTGTTTACCCAGAAGTGCTTCCAGGCATCCTCGGGTTATCTTATACTTTTTCTCAAGGGGCTGGTAGGGGTCAGTCACTGTGCTGATGGCGACAATCCCCCGTTTTGCCCTTTTCAATTGATTCTTCAGTAGTGTGGGTGCGTTCACTTTGACATCAATAAACTCACCCCATGGTTCTTTATGGCCCGTGAAGCGCTTCATGAAACTGGCATAACAGTATCGGCACCCGTGCCCGCAACCCACATATGGATTAAGACAGTAATCAAAACCGGAGATTGCCGTTTTGGTAAGAACGGCCTTGGCAAAAATCTCTCTCACTTTCATAGTGAATATTATAACGTTGAGGGAAGAAAATCAAAAGGGCTTTGAAGTGCGAGGGGTGATAAAAATTCAGGACTTACTGGATGGGAAATTCATGGAAAGGGGGAAGAGAGGCTTCGACTCCCTTTGGGGAATAGATTTCCCCCCCCTGGGAATAGATGTTCTGAAAGAATTCGAAGATGTCAATCTCTCCTCTTTTCGCCTTTTGCCATAGCCCGTAGAGATGATGGGCGGTAATAAAACTGATATTATATCGAACTAAGAGGCCGGCCAACTCCCTGGAGATATGGCTCGCCTCTCCCCTCTCGGAAATGGGAAGGCGAATATGAGTGCTCGCTATGATCAGGGATTTTTCATTCTCTTTCTTCTCTTTCTCGAATTGGAAAACCCGATTAATCTTCGGATGATCCCTATCGGCCTCTCCTTCGCACATCATCACCTGCATTCCAAAGGCCTTCTGGGTATCTGGGATCTTTATAATGCGGTCCACGGATCGATACTGAATCCCAGTCGATATCTTGAACCCCATATCTTTAAAGATGGCGTGGACGGTATCAAGCAAGATCATTTCGTTTTTAGGCCAGAGGAGCGTCTCAATGGTGAAAAAGTCCTGTTCTTTAATCGCTGTTGAATCCTTTTGAGAGATCTTATCAATCTCTGACCTTAAAAAATCTTTCCTTGCACTTGCTTTCTCAGTGCTTCTCCCTTCCACGCGCCCGACAATGAACATCAGAATAAGACAGATCAACGGGACGAGGAGCCTCGACTCCTCCTCATACGTGATGGTGCCATAGATTGCAAAAGTGGCAAGAAGAAGCTGAAACAGAACAAACACAATTAAATCCTTTTAAAAATCAATTAATAACAATATGTTAAAGACAAAGTAATTTACAGCAATTCCTATACCAACAAGGGAGAATTTAAATTCAATAATATTATCAAATAGTTAGATTAATAATCCTGGGGTTTGGCTAAAATTGGCCCTAACTATTTTACATAATTGAACGAAAAATGTCATTCTTATTCAATCCAGGCATCCCTGCTTGTCCGGTCAAATCACTCAAAATAGCCCAGTTGACAATGACTAATTTTAATCTTCATCTCATTAAGAATATCTCCGATCTCCTTCTTCGAGATTCCGAAATCCTCTGCAATCTTAAAGCACATGGCACAGGGAATTTTTCCGTCTTTTGATTTCTCTAATATCACTTCTTCCAATCTTTTGCGATCCATCATGAACTCCATTTCATTTCTTCTCTTCTCTTGAAACCAGAATCCCGTATTCAAACCCATCCACCAGCGCCAGAAAAGAGGCTTTGCAGATATTCTCAGAAAATGCCTTCACCTTCCAGGCTTCTTGCCCATTTCCGAACAGAATCTCCACTTCCACGCCGGCAGCTGTACCTGCCCCCGGATCAAAAATTTTTGAAGAAAAATCGATTAATTTCACATCATCGATTTCAGGGAAGATTGACTTGAGCGACTTTTTCAGCACCTTTGCGAGTGCATCCACAGGCCCTACCCCTGTATCTGCCTCATGCATCTCCTTGCCATTGGCCCGGAGCATAATGGTGGCTTCAGGCCGCAGGCCATCATCGATCAAACGGTAATTTCCGATGACCTCAAAGCGGGGTTTATAGCCGAGCATCGATCTTAAGAGATTTAAAAACTTTGTCGCATCTTTGACTCTCTCCTCGACCAATGTTCTCCTCCGGATATGGGATCGTATCTATTACATTCATATTTGTTAAAGTTGTCAAGATAAATTATAATGGGTAATAGGACAGATTAGAAATCTTTCCCTCAAAGGAGAAGAAAAAGGAGAAAGAGGATGAAGTTGAACGGCGTCATACCCCCCATTACCACACCTTTTCAAAAAGGAAATCTGGCCCTGGACAGGCTGAAAGAGAATTTTAATAAGTGGAATAAAACCGGGCTCTCCGGTTATCTTGTCTTGGGCTCCAATGGAGAGGCGGTCTATTTGAACGAGAAAGAGAAGATGAAAGTCATAGAAGCCTCCAGGGAATCGATTCCCGAATCAAAGGTGATGATCGTTGGAACAGGGGCGGAATCCACACAGGAGACCATTCGTTTTGCCCATCAGGCGGCAAAAGTGGGCGCCAATTTCGGCCTCGTCGTCACCCCTTCCTACTTTAAGGGCTCGATGAAGCCACAGATCCTCTATGACCACTTTATCGCCGTGGCAGAATCCTCACGGATAGGCATCCTTCTCTACAACGTACCTCAATTTACCGGAATCAATCTGGACGCTGAAGTGGTGGCGAAATTATCCTCTCATCCCAATATCGTCGGAATTAAAGATAGCTCCGGAAACATCGGCCAACTGAACGACATCATCCATCTGTCCAGAAAGGGGTTTGCTGTTTTTGTGGGGTCGGCCCCGGTCTTCTTCCCCGCCCTCTGTGTCGGGGCAGCAGGAGGAATCCTGGCTGTGGCAAATGCCGCTCCAGAGGAATGCGTCCGAATCCTCAGCTTCTACCATCAAGGGGAAATGGCAGAGGCAACGGCATCTCAGAACCGATTAACTCCTCTTGCCAAAGCGGTTACGGTGAAGTATGGGATCGGGGGGTTGAAGATGGCGATGGATCTTACCGGTTACTTCGGTGGCAATCCGAGACTTCCCCTGAAAAGACCCGGGAAAGAGGTGGAGGAAGAGTTGAAGAAGTTATTGGCCCAGATGAAAAAATAAGCTATCCCATCGCATCGAGGACAACCTCGGTAATATCCCTCACCTTCAATTTGATCTTATGTTTTCTTGCATAGCCTGAGATGGTCCGGATGCACTGCTGGCAGGAGGTCACAACTTCCTCGGTTCCTGTCCTCTGAATCTCTTCGATCTTTCTCTGTGCAATGGCAGCGGAGAGCGCCGGATCAATCATCTCAAGATCCCCTCCTCCCCCACAGCATATGCTCAACTGCCGATTCCCCTCTAATTCAACCAGATTCAAGCCGGGAACCTTCTTTAAAATATTTCTCGGGGCGTCGAAAACCTTGCTGTTTCTTCCCAGATCGCAGGGATCATGATAGGTGATTGCTCTGTCAGCTACATTCTGGAAGGTGATCTTTCCTTCTCCGATCAGCCTTTCTATGAATTGAGTCGAATGGAGCAATTCGGCATTCGTTTGATACTTCTCCTTCCAGGTATGGTAGCAGGAGGGGCAGGCAAAGACAACGGTCTCGGCGCCCACTTCCTTTACTTTCTCCTGATGGTGTTCGATCAATTTCTGCATCTTATCCTTCATTCCCGCCTGGATGAGCGGAAACCCACAGCACCACTCTTCTCCCCCCAGAATGGTGAAGTCAACACCGGCCTTATTCAGAATCTGAACAAACGTCTGCGGGATCTTATGGGCCATCGGGTAGAAGGCCGCCACGCATCCCACAAAGTAGATCACGCTCGCTTTTTCTTTCTGAAACCTGTGATCCGGGATGTCCTCCAATTTCTCCATCCACAGAGTTCGGTTAATATTCGGCTCATTTGAAATATTGAAATGAGTTTCCAGGGCCTCGACCACCCGATCGATCACCTTCGGGTACTGTTTTTTATCGACCAGGCATTCCCGTCCCGCCAGAACGCCCTGATTGGTCTCCACCGCTGGAAAACAGGTCTGGGTGCAAAGTCTGCAACCCGTGCACCGGAAGAGTGTTGCCTCGATTTCGGGTGTCCAGTCGATTTTGCCTTCGATGATTGCCTTCACAAGCACATTTTTGCCGCGGGGGGTCGCCCATTCCCTTCCTGCAACCGTATAAACAGGACAGTGAGCCAAACAGAAACCGCAATGGTTGCATTTGGCAACCTCGTCGTAAAAAAGAGTTTTGAGCTGTTCTCGATTCATGTGATCTCCCTAACTAAGGCTTTAAACTCTAAACTCGAAACCCTAAACAAACTCAAATGTCTAAATTACAAATCCAAAAATGTTTAAGCGTTTGAATTTTGGATTTGTTTAGAATTTAGAGTTTAGAGTTTCGGATTTGAATGTTAAATTCCTCCTACAAACCTCCCGGGGTTGAGGATTCCTTTCGGATCGATCTCTTTCTTCAATCGCCGCATGATCTCGTATTCGCCTCTGGGTTCCCCCCAAACATCGATCCTCTTCTTGATGCCAGGAGGACACGATTCAACGATGAGGTGGCCTTCGTTTTTAACGGCAACTGAGGAAAACTCTCTTATAAGGTTGAGCAGGAATTCTTTCTTTGATCGCACGCCTTTGCCGGCAAAGACATAGGAGTAAAGCATCCCGTTTCCGGAATGGCAGATGAGTCCGCAATCGACTCCGGACTCTTTTGCGATTTTTTCATAACTGCCCATTACTTCTCCGCATCTCGAGATTAAAAAATTGGATTTGAAGGAAATGAAATTTGACCCTTCTTCCACCAGTCCCTCTGAAAAGTCCCGTATCGCCTTCCAGAAGGAGGAGTGGGTTTCCGAAGCAAGAACCGCTATTTCAAGGGCACTGCTCTTTTTCGCCCTTTCCCCTATCTCCGAGACCTGCCGCTCAATGCTTTCAGCCACACCATCCAATCCGATGGCTACCAGATAATTCCCCTGTTGCACTATCGGAGACTTTATCTTCTTCACAACCATTTCGTTAAGGATCTCGATGGATGATGGAAGGTATTGGGACTGGAGGATTTCACGTCCAAATTGAACCGCCTCCTCCAGCCTGACAAAAGGGAGGAGCAAGGTTGTCACTCTTTCCGGAAGGGGTAGAAGTTTAAAAGTGATCTCGCAGAGAATTCCCAGCGTCCCGTAAGAACCGATCAGGAGTTTACACATGTCATAGCCGGAAACATTCTTCACCGTCTTTCCGCCCGAAGCAACGACATCCCCATTGGGAAAAACAGCCTTTGTCCCGATGATCAGATCCCTCGCCGTTCCGTAAAGTAGTCTCCTTGGCCCGCTCGAATTGGTCGCCACAATCCCGCCGAGAGTGGCCCTTTCCGTAAAGGGCGGATCCAGCGGAAGAAAATACCCCTTCCCTTCCTGTAACAATCTCTTCTGAACCTCCCCGAGAGGAATTCCGGATTCCGCCGAAAGGGTTAGATTCTCACAGTCGCAGTCCGTCATGCGATTGAGGCGGAGAGTGGAAAGAACGACATCCATCTTTTTGGGTATTCCGCTCATTCCCATCTTCGTCCCATTCCCCATGGGAAGGAGGGTCAGGGATTGCTCATTGGCATACGCGACAACTTTTGAAACCTCACCGATCGTTCCCGGAGAGAGAATCGCTTGGGGTCGTTTACCATCCACTGCACATGCCTTAAGCTTATCCGGATCTCGAATGAGATGGGCTTCGCCGACGATCTCTTTTAACCTGGGAATGAGTTTCTCCATCCTGGGCATATCATTCTCCTTGAATATTACATTTCGGAAAATTAATCACCAACAACCAAATCCCGAACAATAACTCCCCCTCTTAAATTAAGAGGGGGTTGGGAGGCGTTATGATAGTGGTTATTGGTGATTGCATTTGCATCACGATCCGTTATCGGCTCATGCCTGAACCTCCGGAAAGATCTTCCCTGGGTTATAGATATCTTCCGGATCGAAAGCCTTCTTAACCTTTCTCATGGCGGCAATATCCTGTGGGGAGAAGACAAAGAACATCTCCTTCATTTTTTCCGTGCCAATTCCGTGCTCCCCGCTGATGGTCCCGCCTGCATCGGCGCATAATTTCATGATCTCCGAGCCTGCCAGATGTACTTTCCTCAACTCCTCCTCATCTCTCTCATCAAAGAGGATGAGGGGATGGAGATTTCCATCTCCTGCATGAAAGACATTCGCAATGGTAAGATTGTACTTTTTGCTCACCTCCATCACCCGGACCAACACCTCCGGTAGTTTGGTCCTCGGTACAGTTCCATCACAGACAAGATAGTTGGGACGAAGCCTTGAAATAGCGCCGAATGCCCCTTTCCGGCCTGCCCAGAGCTGTGTCCTTTCTGCCTCTGTCTTCGCAGATTTTACATCACGGGCGTGATTCTTCCTGCAGATCTCCATGATCCGTTCCGCCAGTCTCTCCATTCCATCCTTGAGCCCATCGATCTCTATGAGAAGAACTGCTTCCGCGTCAAGAGGAAAACCCGCATGGACCGACTCCTCGACTGCCTTGATCGTCAATTTATCAAGGATTTCGAGCGTGGCCGGAACGATTCCATCGGCAATGATGGCGGAAACCGTTCTGCCGGCATCCTCCAGGGAATTGTAGATGGCCAGCATGGTTTTAACCGCTTCGGATTTGGGCATGATCCGGAGAGTTAATTGGGTGGCGATTCCCAGCGTTCCTTCTGAACCCACCAGAATCCCGGTCAAATCATATCCGGGATTGTCCAGCGCCTTTCCACCGACTTGAATTACCTCTCCGTCAGGCAGGACAATCTCAGCTCCTAGAATATGGTTTGTCGTCACACCGTATTTGAGGCAATGAGGGCCTCCTGAATTCTCTGCGAAATTTCCTCCGAAGGTGGAGACTTTCTCGCTGGCAGGGTCCGGCTGATAGACATATCCATGACGGGCCAACTGATTCTTCAAGGCAAGGGTAAAGAGACCTGTTTCCACCACCGCCCTCTGGTTTTCGATATCGATCTCCAGAATTTTATTCATCCTCGAAAAGTGAAGGATGACCCCGCCTCTGGTGGGAATCGTCCCTCCACTCAGATTCGTTCCTGAACCTCTCGCAATGACTGGAATCTTCTCGCGGTGACAGAACCTGACGATTTCAGAGACTTCCTGGGTTGAACCAGGGAAGGCAATGCAATCCGGTTTTCCCTTAAAAAGGGAGGCATCGTAACCATAAAGCAGCAAATCTGTCTCTGATGAGAGAACATTCTCCTTGCCTACGATCTTTGACAGCTCCTCAAGCATTTGTTCGCGTTGCATGGGTTCTCCTTAATAAAGTTCGGAGTCTAACTCAATTTTAAATTTTTAAGGTTTTGAATTCCGCAATCCGCATTCCGCATTCCGCAATTGATTCATTCTCCCAACCGATCTCCGACTTTTATTCCTACCGATTGAGCAAACTCAAGTGGCCCGACCTTCTCGCCCTTATCCACCCTCAATTTGCCAACGACGATGAGCCCCCCTTGAACAGCGATTTCAAGACCTTCTTTTCCAATAGCCACAATCTCTCCTGCCCCCTCTCCCGCCGGTAAAGATTTCTTCCTCGCATCGTAGAATCTGATCCTCTTTCCTTTAACGGTGGTGTAGGCCCCTGGCTGGGGATCGCAGCCCCTGATTAAATTGTAAATCTCATCGACCGGTTTTGCAAAATCGATGGACGCAACCCGATCATCGCAAGGAGGTTCATAGGTGGCTTTCGATTCATCCTGGGGAATTCTGGGCGCCTTTCCCTTTTTGACCAAATCGACCGCCTCCACAATGGCTTCGATTCCCATGGGGAAAAGGGTGTTGAAGTAGAGGGCTCCTGTCGTGTTATCAGGGCCAATTTCCACTTCCTTCTGGAGCAAGATCGGACCGGTATCAATTCCTTTATCGGCCCAGAAGATGGTCAGGCCAGTGCGGGTGTCGCCTTGAATGATCGCCCAGTTAATGGCGCTCGCTCCGCGATGTCTTGGCAATAAAGAAGGATGGTAGCAGATCGTTCCGAGGGACGGAATGTTTAATATCTTTTCAGGGATAATATCCGTAACAAAAGCGAGGATGGCAAGATCGGGTCGTAACTTGA
>VGSS01000029.1 GCA_016874935.1 Deltaproteobacteria bacterium
CCTATGGTAGGAGCAAAAGGAGGGGAGAAGAGTTCTGCCTGGAACATGTCCATCAAATTCCTCTCATTATCCTCCGGCCTTCCGCAGTCTACGGGCCAAGGGACAGGGATATCTATACCTTCTTTAAAATTCTCACGAAAAGGATCAAACCCAGTTTCTCCAAGGAGGAACAGCACATCAGCTTCTGCTATGTTGAGGATATTATCCAGGGACTGCTTCTGGCTTCGGGTTCAAGAGGGTGTGATGGAGAAATCTTCTTTTTGTCGGACGGCCATGATTATCGTCTTGATCAAATTGGCGACCTGTTCGAAAAGGCGATGGGTATCCATGCTTACCGAATTCATATTCCAGGGTGGGTGGTTTCGGGAATTGCCTCCTTCTCGGAATTTCTTTCGAAGTTTTCCGGCAGCCCCTCCCTGATCAATAAGGGCAAGGTGGAAGAGATGGTTCAGAAAAATTGGCTGTGCGATATCTCAAGGGCCAAAACGCTTCTGGGTTTTAAACCCGGCTTCTCCCTTGCGGAAGGGATAAAAATCACTTATGAATGGTATCAAAAAGAAGGCTGGTTATAAAAAGGGGTGAAATATGGATGTCTTTGAAAAATGTGTGAAGGTTAATGAACAGGTTCGAGAGGTCTATGATGGCGGTAACTACTTTTTCTTTCGCAAGCTCGAATCCGCCCAGGATTCGGAGGTTATGGTCAACGGAAGACGGGTGATCATGGCCGGTTCCAACAACTACCTCGGCCTGACCACTCACCCGAAGGTGAAGGAAGCTGCCATCAAGGCGGTTGAAAAATACGGAAGCGGCTGTGCCGGTTCACGTTTTCTCAACGGAAATCTCGAAATTCATGAGGAGCTGGAAACCAAGTTGGCCCGGTTTTTCAGAAAGGAGGCTGCCCTCGTCTTTGCGACAGGCTATCAGACCAATTTGGGCGCCATCTCCGCCCTGGTGGGAAGAAATGATGTGGCCATCATAGACAAATATGATCATGCCAGCATCATCGATGGCTGTCGTCTTTCCTTCGGTAAGGTGAAGAAGTTTCGCCACAATGACATGAAGGACCTTGAAAGGGTTCTGGAAGGGACGAAGAATAACGGAAAACTGATCATTGTGGATGGCGTCTTCAGCATGGAGGGTGATATTGCCGATCTGCCACAGATTATCAAATTGGCCAAGGCTTATGGCGCCAGAGTTATGGTGGATGACGCCCATGGCGTTGGAGTTCTCGGAGAGGGAGGGAGAGGCACGGCAGAACATTTCAAGCTGGAAAATGACGTCGATATCATCATGGGAACCTATAGCAAGTCGCTTGCCGCTATCGGAGGATTTGTTGTTGGTTCGCGGGAGGTAATCAATTTTATCAAACATACAGGCCGCTCCATGATCTTCAGCGCCAGCCTTCCGCCTGCGCTGGTCGCCTCCGTGAGCACGGCCCTGGACATCATTGAGGAACAGCCTCAGCTCTTAGCGCAGCTCTGGAAAAATACGAGGAAGATGCTTCAGGGTTATAAGGATCTGGGGTTTGATACAGGAACGAGTGAGACGCCCATCATTCCGATCATCATCGGTGATACCATGAAGGTCTTTGGAATGTGCAGGCTCCTCTTTGAGAATGGAATCTTCGTCAATCCGGTCGCAAGCCCCGCAGTTCCTCCCGGGAGAGAACTTCTCAGAACGAGTTACATGGCGACCCATACGGAGGAACAGCTCGATCGAGTCCTTGAGGCCTTCAACAAGGTCGGGAAGCAGATGGGCTTGATCTGACCAAGCCACACGATATGACAACATCGAAACTCACTCTCCAGGAGGTTAAAAACCGCCGCGATCTCATGGCCTTCATCCGATTCCCCTGGAAGATCTATCCGGGGAATCCCTATTGGGTCCCGCCTCTCATTAAGGACCACCTCCAGAAATTCAGCCCGGACTCCCCCTTTCTCGCCCATGCGGAAATGATCCTCTACCTTGTCCGTCGTGAAGAGGAGATTGTGGGAAGGATTGCAGGCATCATCGATCGCCATTATATCGAGTTTCATCAGGAGAAGCTCGGATTCTTCGGTTTCTTTGAATCGGTTGATGACAGTGAAGTGGCCCATCTGCTTCTTTCCTCTGTGGCGAAATGGCTCAGGGAAAGAGGAATGGAGAAGATGGCAGGCCCCATGAATCCTTCCACGAATGATGAATGCGGCCTCCTGATCGATGCCTTCGACTCTCCTCCCTGCCTGATGATGCCCTATAACCCTCCATACTACCCCGCCCTGATCGAGGGTCGGGGTCTAAAGAAGGCGATGGACCTCTATGCTTACTGGCTCCAAAAAGATCTCTTTAACTACGACCGCCTCGACCGCATCACCGGCCGGATATTGAAAAGAGAACCCCAGCTCTCTGTGCGGCCATTAAATCTCCGTAAATTTGACGAAGAAGTAAAGATCATCAAGGACGTCTACAATAACTCCTGGAGCAAGAACTGGGGATTTGTTCCGATGACCGATGAGGAGATTGACGATCTGGCAAAAAACCTTAAACCGATCATCGTTCCCGATCTCGTCCTCTTTGCCTACCATGGAGATACGCCTGTTGGCTTTTCGGCTGCCCTTCCGGACTATAATGTTGTCCTCAAACACCTCAACGGAAAACTGGGGCTCCTGGGGTCGATCAAGTTTCTCTACTTTTCAAGGAAGATCAATACCGTCCGGATCATGCTTCTTGGAGTGAAACATGCCTTTCAGAAAAAGGGCGTGGAAGGGCTCCTTTATATCGAAATCTTTAAGAGGGGGACGCAAAAGGGATATCCGCAGGGGGAATGCTCATGGATTCTTGAGAATAACCTCCTGATGCAGCACGGCATTGAAGCCATGGGAGGAAAAAGATATAAAACTTATCGGATCTATGAAAAACAGATCTGATAGTGGAAGGTCGAGAGTGGAATGTGGTCAATGGACCTATCCGTCTACTTTCTACTTTCCACCTTCCACATTCTATAAAGGCTGGGCGCGATGAGCACACACCCTATGGCCAATGCGGCTCCGGCGATCAGGTCGATGACATAGTGGTATCGCAGGTAGAGGGTTGAGAGAATCAGACCGCACACGATAGGAAGAAAGAGATAGAAGATGGTCTTTTCATAGCGACGGGCAAGAAAGACGACCATGAGGGCGATCTGAGTATGCCCGCTGGGCATGCAGTCCCGTTTGTTATGCTCTATGGCATTTAAAAGGTCTCTGACGAAGTCGCTAAAAAAGCTTCCTTCCAGCGGAACGGAATAGAGATGGATCTGGGTGAATCGAGGCCCGATCGCAGGAAAGAGGATGTAGCCGATAAATGAAAGATAATACCCGAAGGTCAGGATAAACATCGTTTGACGAAACTCTTCTTTTCGTCCCTTCAGGTAGAGCGTGACAGCGAGGATGACAGGAAGGAAATAATAACTGATATAGGCAAGCGACATGAGGTCTGTGAACCAGGGAGTGATCCATCGTTCCATCCAGACGGTCGGATGAGCGCCAAAAAGAAGAAAGTCAATCCGGATCAGATGGGGATCGATATCGGGTTGAAGATGCTGAATCATATTGCCAAGGGATTGGTAGATCATAATGATGAAGGCAACAGGGGAAAAATCGTTTAATAATCCTCCGGTCCCTCCTGATCCTTTTCGATCGGAGGATATCTTTAATACAAATAGAAGACCGAAGAGCAGGGTATAGAAGAGAAGCTGGGACCGCCAGAGCGGGATCTGCCCCCGGAAGAAGAGCGTTAAAAGGAAGAGGCCGATGAGGAAGAAAAAGGTCAGCCCTTCTGTGGGAGCGAATCGTTTCATGGGGAATTTTCTATATCCTAAATTGAAAAAAAGATCAAGAAGGTAAATAACACGATTGATGATCTCGTAAAAAGTTCCAATTCTGTCATCCTGAACTCGTTTCAGGATCTCACCCTCCAGACAAAACGAGATGCTGAACCAAGTTCAGCATGACACTTTCCCGGTTTTTTAGACTTTTTACGATTTCAATACGATTGATGATTCACAATAATGAGTCGTCTCTTTCATTAGGAGGCGAGTTTAATGAGGAGGAATGTAGATGCGGTATTCGAAATATCTCCTTCCCACCTTGAAGGAGGTCCCTTCCGAGGCGGAAGTCCCGAGCCATCAGTTGATGCTCCGGGCAGGGATGATCCGTAAACTGACCTCAGGCATCTATTCTTATCTGCCTTTTGGCCTGCGATCCATCCGAAAGGTGGAGGCGATTATTCGCGAAGAGATGAATCGGGCCGGAGCCATCGAGGTCCTGCTTCCCATGGTCCAGCCTGCAGAGCTCTGGCAGGAAAGCCACCGGTGGGAGGAATATGGAAAAGAATTGGGAAGGTTCAAAGACCGCCACAATCGGGACTCCTGCCTCGGACCGACTCATGAGGAGGTCATCACCGACATTGCGCGCAGGGAGATCCGTTCCTACCGCCAGATGCCCATCAACCTCTATCAGATTCAAACCAAGTTCAGGGATGAGATCCGGCCCCGTTTCGGGGTGATGCGTGCTCGTGAATTCATCATGAAAGATGCCTACAGTTTCGATGCGGATGATAAAGGTGAAGAAATTAGCTATCGCAAGATGGTCGATGCCTATAACCGAATCTTTACGAGGTGCGGGTTGAAATTCAGGGTTGTCGAAGCTGAATCCGGCCTCATCGGCGGAACCTATTCTCACGAATTTATGGTTCTTGCGGAGACCGGCGAAGAGACGATTGTAAGCTGCACACGGTGTTCTTATGCGGCAAATATTGAAAGGGCGGAGTTCAAAAGATCAAGCACAGGGGGATCTCCTCCCGATCCAAAAATCTTTAAACCCATCCAAAAGGTGTTGACCCCTGATCAACGAACCGTGGAAGAGGTCGCCCAATTTCTTCATGTTTCAGCCACTGATCTGGTCAAAACGCTCATCTTTGTGTCGGATAAGGGCCCGGTGGCCGTCCTGGTCCGGGGGGATCATGAGATCAGCGAGAAGAAGCTGAAAATCGTTCTTGGAATGGGTAAGCTTGAGCTGGCCGATGAGGAGACCGTAGAGAAGGTCTCCCGTTCTCCAAAAGGGTTTGCCGGCCCGATGGGTCTTTCCATCTCCATCTTTGCCGATTTCGACATCCGGGCCATGGCCGATTTTGTGACCGGCGCAAATGAGAAAGACCGCCATTTCATCCAGGTTAATACGGGCAGGGATTTTCAGGTCACCCGCTTCGTCGATCTGCGGAGATTTGCTCCCGGAGACCTCTGCCCTCTCTGCGGAGAAGAGACCCGGCTGGATAAGGGCATTGAGGTGGGTCATACCTTCAAACTCGGCACAAAGTATAGCAAGGTTTTAGGCGCAACCTATCTCGATGATAAAGGGGTGGAAAAAGAGATTGTCATGGGATGTTACGGCATCGGCGTCGGAAGGACAGTGGCTTCCGCCATCGAGCAATATTATGATGAGAATGGAATCATCTTCCCCATGCCCATCGCCCCCTTTCAGGTCCTGATCCTGCCCGTAAATATGAAGGTCGATCTTCTCAGGGAGACGGCTGAAGAACTCTATCAGACCCTCCTGGACCAGGGAATCGAAGTCCTCTTTGATAACAGGGAAGAAACCCCCGGAGTGAAGTTTAAAGATGCTGACCTTATCGGAATCCCTTTGAGGGTAACTCTCGGAGAGAAGAATTTAAAGAAAGGTCTGGTCGAGATCAAAAAGAGAAAAACAGGAGAGGTTTCTCTGGTGGAGAAGGAAGGAGCAGTCTCTAAGATTCTGGAGATGATACGGATGGAGATGGAGAGTTAGATTAATTGCGGAATTCGGATTGCGGAATGTTGAATAAGAATTGATCAAGAGGAAAGTCCGCCACAGGAAATAGTTTCGAACTTCGCATTGATGGTCCTCTGAAACCGGGGCCGGTAGATCAATTTGAAGGCCAGTTCTTTTCCGGGAAAGAGATTCAGGGCGGCCTTCTCGATCTCTTCCACCATTTTGGAGGCTTCTTCGAGGGTGAGATCGTCCTGCTGGATAGACCGGATGGAGAGATCAACCAGGAATCTTAAAAACCGAATCCTTCGATTTTCTTCCTTGATGTCCTGATTTTCCATTTCTCAGTTATTCATAACAGGGGAGAAACTGCTTGTAAAGAAAAACTGAATGTGATAGATTTCAAGTATAACCTAAATTGAGCGATTTTTTTACCCTTCACAAGGGGGGCGGGGAGGCCGAAAAGCCTTTTAGAGCGATTACCTTTAATAGGTTGAATCAACCAGGGGGCCTGTTCAATCATCATCGGGTTGGTGAAAGGCTTATGGTCAATTGCCCAAACGTTCAACGTATCGCATTCTAAAAGGGTTTGAGGTATCTCTGCCTCCCTTGTGAGATAGGGTGAATCGCTCAATTTAGGTATAAGGAAGCATGAGATGAATCCAATAACCCCAGTCAGCCCTAAAGATAGAATTGTCTTTGCTCTCGATGTAGACCATTTTCAAGAGGCCCAGCGCTGGGTCACGCTTTTAAAAGACCGCGTGGGCATCTTTAAGGTGGGAAAACAGCTTTTCACCCACTCCGGACCAAAAGTGATCGATATGATCTGCCAGAAGGGGCAGAAGGTCTTTCTCGACCTCAAATACCATGATATTCCCAATACCGTGGCAAAGGCAGGAGAGGAAGCCACGAAACACCAGGTGGCTATTTTCAACCTTCATGCCCTGGGAGGGGTGGAGATGATGAGAAAAACCGTTGTGGCTTCCAGGGCTGTGGCAAAAAACCTTGGTATCACAAGGCCCATCATCCTTGCGGTTACGATCCTCACCAGTATGGATGAGGAAACCCTGCAGGAGGTGGGAATTCAGGGGCCTCTTGTGGATGAGGTGGGGCGGCTCGCCTCGCTTGCCCATAAGGCGGATGTGGATGGAGTCGTCGCTTCTCCAAAAGAGATAGGGATCATCCGTGAGCGATGCGGAGAAAGGTTTCTGATCTTCACGCCGGGCATTCGTCACCCTTCTGATAAAAAAGAGGATCAGAAGAGAACTTTGACTCCGAGAGAGGCCATCGAAGCCGGAGCGGATTATCTTGTCATCGGCCGACCGATCAAGGAAGCAAAAGACCCCATTGAAGCCGTCCAGAGGATTGTGGAAGATATCTCTTAAATGATAATATCGAAGCACGAAACTCGGGCGAAGCATCCCAGCAGGGATCAATTCGAAATTCTAATTTTTAAAATTCAAAATCTCTAAACTCTTTTGTTTCGAACATTTGAAATCTGGTCATTTGAAATTGTTTCGTGCTTCGGATTTCGTGCTTCGAATTTTTCTTTAAATTATGTCTCAAATCATTTACGGCATCCATCCTATCAGGGAAGCTTTAATCTCATCCTCTCTCCGCTTTCAGAAGATTTTGGTTTCTGCCCGAAACCCCTCCCCTTCCCTTCAGACGATTCTCGATCTCGCTCAAAAAAGAAATGTTCCCCTTGCCTTTTCGGATAGAGAAACTCTTGATAAAATGGTGCAGGGAGGCCTCCATCAGAATATCGTCGGGGTCCTCCAGGAAACGTCCTATGCGGACCTCGAAGAGATTCTTTCCCGACCAAAGAATGAGGGAATAAAGGCCCTCTTCCTCATCCTCGACGGGATCCAGGACCCGCAAAACTTTGGGGCTCTCATCCGCACCGCCCTGGGATGCGGGGTCCACGGAATCATCATCCCGAAGGACAGGGCGGTGGGAATCACTCCTGCCGCGATCAAAGCCTCCGCAGGAGCCGTAGCCCATATACCCGTTGCCCGTGTGGTAAATATTGCTATGACGATCGACCGTCTGAAAAAAGGAGGGGTCTGGGTCTACGGCGCTTCGGAAGAAGGAAAGGACCCGATTTTCAATCTCGATTTCAATACGGATGTCGCCATCGTCATCGGCGCAGAAGGAAAAGGGATCAGGCCCCTGGTCAGGAAGAAATGCGATCGTCTCTTCTCGATCCCGATGAAGGGCCCTGTCTCTTCCTTCAATGCCTCCGTCTCAGGAGGAATGATACTTTATGAAGTAATGCGGCAACGTGCTCTTTACAAATAGCCTTTCCCCTCCCAACCCCTCCCCTTTCAAGGGGGAGGTCAGGAGGGGGATGGGGAAGTTCGGATAATAAACGATGATCTCCATTCAAAGACCCGGACAACCACCCATAGAGATCGAACACCTTCTGATCGATTACGAAGGAACCCTTGCCTCTGACGGAAGAGTCCATCCGAAGGCAAAGGATAAGATCAATCTTCTTTCTAAAAGAGTGAAGATCTATATTTTGGCAAAGTCAGAAAAAGAGAGAGTGGAAGAAACTCTGAGGAGGGTCAAAGCAGACCTATTTTATGTGACGGAGGGAGAAGCCTCCAAACAGAAATTGGATCTACTGCTTAATTTGGGGGCCCCAAGAACTGTTGTGATCGGAAATGGGGTAGACGATCTTCCCATAATGGAAGAGGCAGGATTGTGCCTCTGTGTCATTGGAAAAGAAGGGACATCTTCGGAAATCATTGAAAGAGCGGATATCGTTTTCATCCATATTCTTGATGCCCTTGACTTCTTATTAAAACCCATACGCCAAAAAGTCACCCTCGGACTATAAAAGATCATTGCAAATTGATCAATGAGCAATGCAAAATTAGCATTGAAAAATTAGTACTTGGGGGGATATTAGTTTTGTTATTGCTAATTGACAATTTTACATTGACCATTTTGCATTGAGTTTTTGAATAGATCTTCCCATCTTGTCATCTTCACTTTTAATCGACTGGGCCAGTTTTTTTGTGAATGACACCGTCTTTTTGGAATGTCAAAAAGTCAAGCCTGACCCTGTGGCCCTTTCTGTCTTTTAAGAGCGGTAGGAGGCGTTGATTTTGATGTATTCGAAGGAGAGATCGGTGGTGAAGAGCAGATACGTTCCTTTCCCCTGGTGGAGGTCCACGGTGACTCTGAAGGATTTTTTCTTGAGAACTTCCCCCGCCTTCTCTTCAAGCCGTCCCCCCACACCCATCCCATTTTTAACAATGGGATACCGATGGAACAAAACATCAATTCGGTCGGGACGAATCCGGGCGCCTGAATACCCCAGTGCGCAGAGGATTCTTCCCCAATTGGCATCCTCTCCGAAGAAAGCGGTTTTCACCAGAGGCGAGTGGGCAATCGCATAGGCGGCTTTCCTGGCATCCTCTCTATTCTTTGCTCCCACGATGAGAATTTCGACAAGCTTCGTAGCTCCTTCTCCATCTTTTACCACGCTCTTTGCGAGATTCTGGCAGACGTGGGAAAGCATGGATTGAAACTCTTCTCCATCGCGGTCCATATGAGTGAGTTGAGGATGCCCTGACTTCCCATTCGCGAAAAGGAGAACCGTGTCATTGGTGCTGGTATCTCCGTCAACCGTTATGCTATTGTAAGAAACCTCGGCGGCCTTCTTAAGCATCTTCTGAAGAAGAGAGGCTTTAATATCCGCGTCGGTGACGAGGAAGGAAAGCATTGTCGCCATATTCGGCCGGATCATCCCTGCTCCTTTAACCATTCCACACAACTTCACGATCTTTCCTTTCAATCGGCAGGTCGCCGCTTCAACCTTTGGAAAGGCGTCCGTAGTCATGATGGCTTCAACGGTGTTCATCCACCCATCCGGAGAAAGGGATTGAATTAGTTCTGGAACTCGATCTTCAAACTTTCTTAGCGGAAGTGGAACGCCGATGACGCCTGTGGAAGAAGGAAAGACCAGCTTTTCATCGATCCCTAACCCTTTGGCCACCCACGAAGAAATTTTGCGTGCGTCCTTGAGACCCTGACTTCCTGTGCAGGCGTTGGCATTACCGCTGTTAATAATGATCGCTTGACCGACCCCTTTTTTGATCCGTTCCATTCCCACCTTAACCGGAGCCGCTTTCACCGCATTGGTGGTAAAGATCCCGGCAACCCGCGCAGGAACCTCGGAGTAGATCAAACCTAGATCCCTTTTCCCATCTTTTTTAATCCCTGCCGAAATCCCCGAAAATTGAAAACCCGGCACCTTGAACCGTGAATTGTGAGTTGTGAGTCGTGAGCCGTGACCTGACATTTTAGATTCTTCTCCTATTCCGCAATCCACATTCTGCATTCCGAAATTATTACGCTCTTGCTTCCTCCTTTTCCAGACAACATCGCTTATACTTCTTGCCGCTTCCGCAGGGACAGGGATCATTGCGGCCCACCTTCTTTCCATCCCGGCGCACGGTCACCCCTTTCCCGTCTTCTGCCTCTCCTCCTCTCTGGGCAGCAACACTTTCGCCCCGGCTCATGACAAAGGTCTGCTTCCGCTCTGCCTTCATCTCCCGCACTTCCTGCTCTCTGGCGATCTGTATGGCGAAGAGCTTCTCAACCATATCCCTCTTAATCTTCTCCATCATCTCAAGGAACATCTGATAGGCTTCTTTCTGGTATTCGATGCGGGGATCTTTCTGTGCATATCCCCTTAATCCGATCCCTTCCTTTAACTGGTCGATCCCGAGGAGATGGTCTTTCCAGTGGTGATCAATGGATCGGAGCATGATTTCTTTTTCAATATCGAATGGCAACCTAACAAATCCCTCCTCCTTCTTCTTCTGATAGACCTCTTTTGCCTTCTCGATAATCATTTCCGTCAAGCGTTCCCGACTCAAGCCGTCTTCTTCCTGCGATGGAGCAACCCATCGAAAAGAGAACTGCTGATAGACGGCGTCCTGGAGCCCTTTCAGGTCCCAATCCTCCGGGTGGGCCTTCTCGTCGATATAGATGTCCACAATGCCTTCGGCCTGCTCTTCAATCATTTCCATTAAAGACTCTTTCAGGTCGCCGCCCGTAAGCACTTCCCTCCGCTGAGAGTAGATCACCTCTCTCTGTTTATTCATTACCGTGTCGTATTCGAGCAGATGTTTCCGGATTTCAAAGTTATGGGCCTCGACCTTCTTTTGCGCATTCTCAATTGCCCTGGTCACAAGGTTATGCTCAATGGGCTGGTCCTCCTCAATGCCAAGACGGTCCATGATCTTTGAAATCCTTTCCGAACCGAAGATCCTCATAAGATCATCCTGCAAGGAGAGAAAGAACCTGGAGGAACCCGGATCGCCCTGCCTGCCTGATCTTCCTCTCAACTGGTTATCGATCCGTCTCGCCTCATGCCGCTCGGTTCCGAGAACATGGAGCCCCCCCAACTGAATCACTTTTTCCTTCTCTTTCTGGACGATGCTCAGGGCTTTCCTGTAAGCTTCTTCATAAGCCTTCTGCATTGCTTCAGGATCGCCTTTCTCTTCCGCCATGGTTCTGGCCAGGAATTTGGGATTTCCTCCGAGGAGGATATCGGTTCCCCTTCCCGCCATATTTGTCGAGAGGGTGACCATTCCCATCCTTCCCGCCTGGGCAATGATTTCAGCTTCCCGTTCGTGATGCTTTGCATTGAGGACATTATGCGGAATCCCGCGTTTCTTCAGCAGAAGGCTCAACCTCTCCGACTTCTCAATGGAGATTGTTCCCACCAGAACAGGACGACCCAATTTATAGAGATCCTCTATCTCTCTGACGACGGCACGGAATTTCTCTTCTTCGGTTTTATAAATGACATCGGAGTAATTGGCCCGGATCAGGGGCATATTGGTGGGAATGACTACGACATCCAGATTGTAAATCTTCCGGAACTCTGCTGCTTCGGTGTCCGCCGTTCCGGTCATGCCGGCCAGTTTTTTATACATTCGGAAATAGTTCTGGAAGGTGACGGTGGCCAGAGTCTGATTTTCATTCTCGATTCTCACATTCTCCTTTGCCTCGACCGCCTGATGGAGGCCATCGCTCCATCTCCTTCCGGGCATCAATCTGCCGGTGAATTCATCGACGATGACCACCTGGCCATCCTTCACCACATAGTCCACATCCCTTTTAAAAAGGGCTTGGGCCTTCAAAGCCTGGTTGACATGATGGAGGGTTTCGATATTTCTGGGGTCGTAGAGATTCTCCACGTGGAGCAGTCTCTCCACCTGAGCCACTCCTTCCTCCGTCAGGAAAGCGGCGTGAGTCTTCTCTTCAATCTGGTAATCCTTCCCCTGTTTCAAGCTTGGGATGATCCGGTTAATCTTATAGTACTTGTCGGTCGACTCCTCGGTAGGGCCGGAGATGATGAGGGGCGTTCTCGCTTCATCGACCAGGATGCTGTCCACCTCATCCACGATGGCATAATTCAAATCCCTCTGGACGTAATCCTGGATATCGAACTTCATATTGTCCCGGAGGTAGTCAAACCCGAATTCGTTATTCGTCCCGTAGGTGATATCGCAACCGTATGCCTTCTTTCGCTCCTCGTCGTTCAACTCATGGACGATCACCCCTACGGAGAGGCCCAGAAACCGGTAGATCGCCCCCATCCATTCGCTATCCCTCTTGGCCAGGTAGTCGTTGACGGTGACGATATGGACGCCCTTTCCCGTCAGACCGTTCAGATAGGCAGGCAAGGTCGCTACCAGAGTCTTCCCCTCGCCGGTCGCCATCTCGGATATCTTTCCTTCATGGAGCACAATCCCGCCGATCAGCTGGACATCATAGTGCCGCTCTCCGAGGGTTCTCCTCGCTGTCTCGCGGACCACGGAAAAGGCTTCGGGGAGAATCTCCTTCAGAGACTCTCCCCTGTCGATCCTCTCTTTGAACTCCCCTGTCCTTGCCCTGAGCTGATCATCGCTCAGGGGCTGAACCTTGGGTTCCAGGTCATTGATCTGCTGAACAAGAGGCTGAATTTTTTTCAACTCCCTCTCATTCTTGCTTCCCACAATCTTCTTTATGATTGAACCGAGCATAGAACCCCTTCTTCCCTCGTTAATCCCCTCTTTAATTTCCAAAAATTGATGGTTTCGTAAAAAGCCTGAAAAGCCCATAATCAGTCATTCCTGCACAAGCAGGAATCCAGTATTTTTAAATAGTTAGAATTCTCTGGATTCCCGTTTCCACGGGAATGACCTCTTTACGATTCCATCAAAATTATATAATGGATGTAAACAGGTTTCAATAAGCAAATAAAAAGCCCGACAAAGGATTCCTTTATCGGGCTTTTCTCCCATGATCGGATACCATCAATTCAAGACATATCTCATCGGATTGACCGGAATGCCATTCAGTCTCACTTCGTAGTGAAGGTGGGGACCTGTTGTCTTTCCACTCATTCCGACCTCCGCAATCTTATCCCCCCGTTTCACCTTCTGTCCCGTCTTCACCAGCGCCTTATTCAGATGGCTATAACGGGTCGTCATGCCGAATCCATGTGAAATGATAAGAAACTTTCCATGGGCGTAATCACTCCCCATATCAGAAACAAAACCATTGGCAGGAGCAACCACAATGGTTCCCGTCCTGTTGGAGATATCGATCCCCTCATGCATCTGGGTTAATCCCGTAAAGGGGTTTGTGCGGAATCCGAAGTCGGAGGTAACCCAACCCTGAACCGGCCATACGGAAGGAGTATGGACCAATATTTCCCGTTTGGTCTGAAGAACCCTCTCGAGTTCGGAAAGGCTTGTCTCCCGCGAAGTCGCCTCTGATTGGAGACGCTCGACATCAGCCTTCAACTGCTGAACCAGCCCCTTTTCATCCTTATCTCCTTTCAACTTTTCCCGTAAATCCGACGGAGAAGGTCCTCCCATGCCCATAAAAGGAGTGGGGTCCTGACCTCTTTCAAGATTGGCAATAATTCGTATCTTTTTATCAAAATCTTTCAATCTGGAAACTTGCTTCTCAAGCTCTTCAATTTTTGAGGAGAAGAAATGGATTTGCGATCTCTGGGCCTCCGTCTGCTCACGTAACCGTGCAACTTCATAAGCCTTCTTCTTCACCTGAATATAGTCACAGAAGAAAAAGGTAACGGAGAGAATGGCAAAAGCTGAGAGATAGAGGCCAATCTTAATGGTCTTTTTCCGGATATTCAGATGCCGGGTCTTGGAGGTCTTATGCCCGAAGATGAGAATGGTGATAAACTCTTTATCCAACGTTCACCCCTTTACGCCCGTCCTTAATACCAGATTTGGAATGCTCCTGTCAAGTTTTTTTAAGAGAGCTTACAAAACTACTCAACGCTCTCTTGATTACTCAGATTTTAAATCAGAGATTTTCAGAATTTTTTAGAAATCTCTTTAATTTCCGCTAACTTCGAGGCCGTCGATCAGAAGGCTTGGAGACCCGATTTTCCCAAAAAACCTGAGATCATCCCCAACCCTGGCCACTTTTCGGAAGAGCTGATAGAGGTTCCCGGCTATGGCGATCGACTTAACCGGATGGACCTTCTCCCCTTTTTCAATCCATTGCCCTGAACATCCCAGGGAGAAATCGCCTGAGATGGGGTCCACAGTATGGAGGCCCATCACTTCCTGAATGACAACCCCTCGCTCAAGGCTTTTGATCAATGATGTGAAGGAAACCTTCCCCGGTTCGATAAAGAAATTTGAAGTCCCTAATCCCGGAGGGGATTTGATGCTATGTCGCAGGCTGTTGCCTGTTGACCCAGTCCCCGATGCTCTGGAATGGAGGTTTTCCCGGTTGGCCCAAAACCTGTCATACAGGTATCCATTTATCTTCCCTTTCGCCACAACAACCGTCCGTTGACTCGGCGTCCCTTCCCCATCAATAGGAGAGGCGGCTGCTCCTTCTGTAATGAGGCCATCATCCACGATGGAAAGAAGGGGAGAGAAAAAAATCGCGCCCATTTTGTCCTTAAGGACAGACTTGCCCTTTTGCACCTGTTCTGACAGGAATGAATGGGCTATCAGGGATAAAAATTCCGAACCAATATGGTTCTCCAGAAGGACCGGATAGACGCCGGAGGAAATTCTTTTTCCACCAAGCCTCTCCAATGCCTTTCTTCCCGCCTCCCTTCCCACTTTTTTCACGTCGATCTTATCGATAAAATGGCTAAAATCGAAATCCCAGCCCACCTCCGACTCTCCTGACTCCTCGGCAACTGCCATTACGCTGACGGAGGCAAACGTCACATCGTAAGAAAAACGAAGTCCGTTAGAGTTGATCAGGGTCGCTCTTGAGATTGACTCCTGGTAGGATGCTTTCCTCACCTTCGTGATTCTTCCCGTGTCCACAGATCGAGCCGCCTCTTCCAGAATCCTCGCATTTTCGATCTTCCTCCTCTCTGAAACCCCGTGGAGGGTTTCGTCAAAAATGGGCAGGGAAGGAGGCGGACTCTTCAGGACAGGGGCAAAATCAAAACAGGGGTCCGGAGAAGTGACTTCGGCGCTCGCAATCGCATCTTCTACAATCCGTTCCAGCCCTTCCCTGATACTTCCTGAAGAGGATACGGAAGGAGAGGTGGTATAAGAGAAACCAGTCCCCCCTCGATTTAAAATTCGAATGGCCATCCCCCACGGCCGGGAGACCTGAAGGGTATCTACTTTCCCCTCTTTAGACTCCACTTCAAAATGGGAAGACTCTTCGAGGAAAATTTCATATCCATCAAGAGATTTCTTACGGAGAAGGTCTAATGTTTGATCAACTATCTTATCAGCATCCTTTATGTTCATTGAACCCTCAAATTCTAATAACCAAATCCCAATCCCGCCAGGGCGGGACCCAATAATCACCAATGACCCAATAACCAATAGTCAAACAATCACCTATATGATTTTATATGATTAAAAAACAAGTTTGGTCATTGGTCATTGAAATTTTGGTTATTATTCGGTTATCGGTGCTTGGAAGTTGGTCATTACATGATCCAATCACCCATCACGATTCACCATTCACCATTGAATCAGGCTGCTGGCCCAGGTGAGGCCTCCGCCAAAACCGGTGAGGATGATATAGTCTCCTTTCTGAATCGATGCGTTTCGAACCGCTTCATCGAGAGCGATGGGAATGGTGGCCGAAGATATATTTCCGTATTTCTCAATGGTGAGATAGATCTTTTCAAAGGGGATATTGAGCCGTTTGGCTAACAATTGAAGGATGCGGAGGTTGGCCTGATGGGGAATGACCCATCTCACATCGGAAATCTTGAGGTTGTTGTAGGAAGCCGCCTCCTCGGCCGCCTCTGCAAAGCGTTTTACTGCAACACGCACCGATTCATTGGCCCTGATCATTTTTAAGGTATGAAGTTTTTTATCGACGCTCTCATAACTTATGGGGGTTGTCCTGGACCCACCCCCTGGCATGAGGAGGTTCTGACCATTTGCACCATCAGAATGAATATGAACGGAAAGGATTTCACCTGTCACTCTCTTAGGATCGAATTGAAGTGGATCATTGTTAGGATGATCAAACGCCGTAAGCACCACTGCCCCTGCCCCATCCCCCCAGAGAATGCAATTCTCCCTGTCTGTCCAATCCTGACACCGGCTCATCACTTCTGAGGCAACGACCAGGGCGTTCTTAACCGCTCCAGTTTTCAGGTATTGTTGGGCAACCGATAGGCCGAAGACAAACCCGCAACACGCCGCTGTAACATCAAAGGAAACTGCCCTCTGGGCGCCCAATTTGGCCTCTAACCAGTTGGCCCCCGAAGGGCAACAAGTGTCAGGTGTAATGGTTGCCAGGATGATGAGGTCTATTTCCTTTGCGGATATCCCCGCCATTTCCATGGCCCGCAAGGAGGCTTCCCTTGCGAGGTCTGAGGTATTGACGTCAGGGTCTGCAATTCTTCGCTCCCTGACTCCCGTTCTCTGAAAAATCCATTCATCATTCGTATTTAAAACTTTCTCGAGGTCGAAATTGGTCAGAACCCTCTCCGGAAGAAAGGACCCTGTTCCCACAATTCCGATTCTCCTGCCACTCATCAATCCACGCCTCCCTAACCTGGCATAGCCAGAATCAAAGAAGTTTTGGGGGTTTCAAAAATCCGAAATCCGAATATCGGGCGAAGCGTCCTCTTAGGACCAATCCGAAACAAATCCGAAATCCAAATGTTCAAATGACTCAAACAAAAAGGCCTTGATGTTTCGGATTTTGAACATTAGAAAGTGTTTCGAATTGATCCCTGGTGCGATGCTTCGCCCGGATTTCGTGCTTCGGATTTAGACCCCGCTCGATCACTAAAATTTTGTTGCCATTTTGTGCACCATTTCATTCATAAGCGACTATCTATAAACCCTTGGCACCCTTTTTCCGATCAGGCAGAGGACTTCGTAAGGGATCGAGCCGATCTTCTTTGCAATCTCATCGGCTGTGATTCGCTCCTTACCCTGTTTTCCTATCAGGATCGCTTCATCTCCCTTGGAAACGCCAGGGATATCGGTCACATCTACCATGATCAGATCCATACAGACCCTTCCCACAACAGGAGCTCGCTTCCCCCGGATCAAAACCTCCCCCTGATTGGAGAGGCGGGTGCTATATCCATCCGCATATCCAACAGGAAGGGTTGCAATAAGGCTTTTCCTTCGAGTCACAAACGTGCCTCCGTAACTGATCCTTGAGCCTGTTGGAACCGATTTAAGAAAGTGGATGCGGGTCTTCAGGGTAAGGACAGGTCTGAGTTCGATCCGTTTTTCAATGGCGGGTGAGGGATAGGAACCATAAAGCATGATCCCTGGTCGAACCATATTTCCTGAATATTCGGGGAAGGTCGTGAGAATGCCGCTGTTGGCCACGTGAAAATACCGGCTGGAGACCCCCGTCTCCCTGGCCATGTCCAGACCTTCTTGGTATTTCTTCCACTGATACGCAGTGTAACACTTTTCTGCGTCCGTCATCGAGAAGTGAGACAGGAGCCCTTCAATCTCGACGTCAGGATACTTTTTTAAGTTTTTTAAAAAGGCAGGGAAAAGTTCAAAAGGCACGCCCAGCCTTCCCATTCCCGTATCCACCTTGATATGAACCCTCGCCTTCTTTTTTCTCTTCTCCGCCGCTTTTGATAAATGTTTCAAAGATTCAATATCAAAGACGACAGGGGTAAGGCCGTAACGGATGACCTCTTCTGCATCGTCTTTAAAAATTCCTCCGAAGATAAGAATGGGAGTTTTCACTCCTCCCTTTCTTAACTTCACCCCTTCTTCGGGAATGGCAACGCCTAAATATTCCACTCCCATCTTCTCCAGTTTCAAAGAGATGGAAAGGGCCCCGTGACCATAGGCATCCGCCTTCACTACCGCCAGAATGGATACGCCTTTGGGGATATGCCTCTTAATCTGCCGGTAATTGAAGGCAAGAGCCTTAAGATCGATCTCTGCAATGGTTGGCCGCCCTGATAGCATAGGTTTTTTCATATAAAAGTCGCCATCAAATATGTAAAATTTTTTAACATTAACCCTCCTAAAAAGTCAATCCAAATAACCTTGAATATTTTTAAAGCCCTAATAAATTTCTAATTTTTTTAGGATTGACAAATTTTTCATTAACCTAAATAATGGGTTGACAAAATAGCAACACAATGCTTCAGGCCCTTTTAAGTCGAACAATACCTATGAGGATACTGCATCTCATAATCGCTATCCTTTTTTCCATCCTCCCTCAAACCTTGAGGGCTGAGAGCCCCCTTAAAAAAGCATCTTTTATTCCTCAGTGGAGTCCTCAAGCTCAATTTGCAGGCTATTACGTTGCCTATGAAAAAGGATTTTATAGCAAACAGGGTATTGACCTACGCATACACATGGGGGGGCCGAATAGCCCTCCGTTAGAGTTTTTAGAAAAAGGGAAAGCGACCTTTGCAACCCAATGGCTCTCTACTGCCATACAGAAACGTTCTCAAGGGGTAAAACTGATTAATATCGGGCAGATCATTCAGCGCTCCGCCTTAATGCTTGTGGCAAAAAAATCAAGGGGAATCCATAAGCCCCAGGATATCAATGGCAAGAAAGTGAGTCTCTGGAGGGAAGAATTTCAGATCCAACCTATGGCCTTTTTAAAAAAATATAATCTCAATGTAAAGATAGTCCCCCAGTCCTACTCCGTGAATCTCTTCCTCCGCGAAGGCGTCGATGTCGCCTCTGCAATGTGGTATAACGAATATCATACCATCCTCAATGCAGGCATCGATCCTGATGAACTGACTACTTTCTTCTTCCATGAGCATGGATTAAATTTTCTCGAAGACGGCATTTACACCCTTGAAAATACCTTTAAAAAAGACCCTGAACTCTGCCATGCCTTTGTCAAAGCCTCTATAGAAGGCTGGCTCTATGCCTTCTCCCATCCTGATAAAGCGCTGGACATTGTAATGCGTTACATGTCTGCGGCCAAAACCCAGGCTGACCGGGTACATCAGAAATGGATGCTGGAGAGGATGAAAGATTTAATTTTACCACGAGGGGATTTTGATACTCCTATGGGAAAACTGGCCTCCTCAGACTTTACGTTGGTTGCCAAAGAGCTTCATAAAAGTGGTTTTATCAAGAAAATTCCTGATGTTAATTCTTTCTACCCCAAGGATTTCCAATATGCTAAAAAATAGAGGGATTGCCTTCAAACTCATTCTTTTCTTTACGTTGAGTAGCGCCCTTATCTTCATTGCCATTGTTACCTACAATTACTTTTTTTCTCGTAAAATCATAGAAAAAGACATAGAAGAAAAAGCACGGAACCTTGCCTTGGCCACAGTCAATAGAATTGAAGCTGTACTTCGCCCTTTACAAAAAGTCCCCGAAAACGTTGCCTATTTTATGGAGTATGGCTCTTGTAACAAAGAGGATCTGCTTCGTTTTCTCCGTGAAGTAGTAAAAAACAATCCCGAGGTTTATGGTTCAACGGTTGCTTTTGAACCATATGCCTCTGATAGGAAATCTCTCTATTTCGCCCCCTATTTTTATAAAAATAAGGACAAACTCGAATTTTCTTATCTTGGAGGTGAAAATTATCAATACTTTCATTTGGATTGGTATCAGATTCCCAAAGAACTCAACCGACCCGACTGGAGCGAACCATATTTTGATGAAGGTGGGGGTAATATCCTCATGGCTACATACTCTGTTCCTTTTTACAAGGTGGTTAAAGGGAAGAGGCAACTCATGGGAATTGTCACGGCAGATATATCCCTCGAATGGCTCAGGGAGATTGTTTCTTCTGTTAAAATACTCCGGACAGGATACGGGTTTCTAATCTCTAAGAATGGAACACTGGTCACCCATCCTCGCAAGGACTTGATCATGAATGCGACTCTATTCGGTTTGGCAGAGGAGCGGAATGATCCTCTCCTTAGGGCAATCGGGAAGAAAATGATAAAGGGTGAAGCGGGATTTATTTCTTTTAAGAGCGCTGTTTTCGGCAGAGAATGTTGGATGTACTACGCCCCCATTGCTTCGAGCGGGTGGTCCCTGGCAGTGGTTTTCCCCCAGGATGAGTTATTAGCGGATATCACTCGCCTAAACAGGACCGTAGCCTTCTTAGGGATCGTTGGGGTGTTACTGCTTTCAATAGCCGTCGTCTTTATTGCTCGCACTATTACAGGGCCATTGAGGAAAATGGCCCAGGTTACCCATGATATTGGGACAGGGAATCTTGATTTTGAGCTGCCCCCCGTAAAATCAGGTGATGAAGTTGGAAAGCTCACAGAAGCATTTCAATATATGAAAACGTCACTCAAGGACTACATCAAACAACTGACCGAGACCGCTGCTTCCAAAGAGAAGATCGAAAGTGAGCTCAAGATCGCTCATGATATCCAGATGAGCATCCTCCCGAAGGTCTTTCCTCCATTCCCCGACAGGAAAGAGTTCGACATTTACGCCACCATTGAACCCGCCAGAGAAGTGGGCGGAGACTTCTATGACTTTTTCTTTATCGATCCCGACCACCTCTTTTTTGTTATTGCCGATGTCTCAGGGAAAGGGGTCCCGGCTGCTCTCTTCATGGCCATGACGAAGACCCTGATCAAGTCAATATCTGTTCCAGGGATGCAGCCCGGCGAAATTTTGACAAAGGTGAACTATGAACTCAATCAGGCCAATGAGTCATGCATGTTTGTCACCACCTTCTGCGGAATCCTAAATACAAAGACAGGGGAAGTTCACTATACGAATGCCGGGCACAATCCCCCTCTCCTTATTCGTCAAGGGGAAGAGGCGACCTATATCGAGGGGGGAAGGAATGTAATGGTGGGGGCTGTCGAGAACTATGTTTTCAAAACAGATCGTTTGATAATGGAGTCAGGCGATGTCCTATTCATGTATACCGACGGGGTTACAGAGGCAATGAATGAGCGGGAGGAGTTATTCTCGGATGAGCGGCTTAGGGGAGAGATTGTCTCACTTCAGGACAAGCCCATTCGGGAGATGATTGCTGGTGTCAAAGAAGAAGTCATCTCTTTTGCTCAAGGCGCCCCACAATCCGATGATATTGCAATGATGATCCTGATATATCGAGGTTAGAACAAATAGACTGAAATGGATGGATCGCTTTTCCGCTCTCACTTCTTTTGCAATCACCAGTATGCTCCGGAGGCCGGCACTGCTGATATGTTCCGGCCGATAAAGTCACTAATCACCAAGATTTCTGAGATGGATTAAAGAAGCCTGCACTGCTGATGTCGCGATGGAATGGATCTTACTGGGACCAAACCCCATTCGGAAATTAAGCTTTATACAGGGCAAAAAGCAGGGATAGATAATGGGGTAAAATTAATGGAAAGCCTTTCGGATGTCCCTGGTTACACTGAATGGCAAAGCATTAGAAAATAGGAGAATGCAGATATGTCCAAGAAACCAACCAATCTCATCTTTGGAGTAAATGAAAAACCGCCTAAGTGGATGACCCTATTCATGGGGTTCCAGCATAACTGCCTTTTTGCGGTATCCCTTTCATTACCCGTCATCATTGTCAGGGAAATGGGAGGATCAACAGAACAGGCCGCTTTCATGATCAGCATGTCCATGATTGCAGGAGGCCTTGGAGCAATTATCCAGGTTTACCCGAGAACAGGATCAGGATATTTATGTCCACCTGTTTGTTCCCCCACCAATTTTGCAGCAGCAATGGTGGCTTCCAAAGCCGGAGGGCTGTCTTTGATATTTGGAATGACTTTAATGTCCGGTATTGCTGAAGTCCTCTTTTCAAGAATCATTCACCGATTGAGGACACTCTTCCCTCCTGAAGTGACCGGTCTCATTGTGGCGATGGTAGGAATTACCATTATCCGGGTAGCCATCTTGAATTTTCTTGGTCTTGATAAGTTTGATCCGACCATCCATCCTTCAGAGCTGATCGTCTCGATCTCTACTCTGTCGTTGATGATCGGACTGAATGTATGGAGCAGAGGTAAATTGAAGCTCTTTTGTGTACTGATCGGAATGATGTTCGGCTATCTCCTCTCCTATGGTCTGGGTCTGCTGGGTGATCAAGAACTGAACAAGGTCAGGGAATCAAGCTTCTTCTGGTTTCCTTTCCTTCATCATCCAGGATGGTCTTTTGATCTTTCATTATTTATTCCCTATATCATCGTCATGATCTGCTCGGCATTAAAAACCGTAGGTGATGTGACGACCTGTCAGAAAACGAACGATTCAGAATGGAAGCGGCCGGACATGGCCAATGTCAGCAAAGGTGTATTGGCTGATGGCATCTGTGATGTGACAGCAGGCTTGTTTGGAGGAGCCGGGCAATCTTCATCTTCCAGCAATGTGGGCCTTTCGATTGCAACAGGAGTCACCAGTCGGGTTATCGGTTATGCAGCCGGAGGATTACTGATCTGCTTTGCCTTCTTTCCCAAGGTGGCTTCTCTCTTCGCGATCATCCCGAAACCCGTGATCGGAGCGACCATCATTTTTTCTGTCTCCTTCATGGTCATAGCCGGGTTTCAGATTATCATGTCCAGGATGATTGATGCTCGTAAGACATTCATCATCGGTGTGTCGCTTATTTTCGGATTGAGCGTTGATATTTTGCCGGATGTCTATGCCCATATTCACCCCTGGATGAGACCCATTTTTAGCTCGTCCCTTTCTACGGCTACCGTTATGGCGATCTTTCTCCATCTGATCTTCCGGATCGGAATCGCCCGGAAGGTTATGCTGGAGTTGGTACCGGGTTTGGATTCTTCTCAAAAGATATTTAATCTGATGGAACAAAGTGGCAGGGCCTGGGGAGCGCGGCCAGAGGTCATCCACAAGTCAATTGCTGTCATCAATGAATTCTTTGAAGCGGCCACTGAACATGAGTTGACCAAAGATCCGATTCGCGTTGAGGTCAGTTTTGATGAGTTTCATCTTGAGGTAGATGTCCATTACAAAGGTGAGCTGATCGAACTGCCATCGGTAAGGCCTGATCCTGACTTGATTCTTTCCGAAGAGGGCGCTCCCCTAAGGCTGTCTGGATTTTTAATCAGGAGTTATTCGGATAAGATCACCACTGAGAGGAAAGGGGACCAATCCCATATTCACATCCATTTCATTCATTAATGCAAACGAAATCAATAAAGAATGTCGGGGGCATTCCCCGAACGCCCCATTAAAATGCATGATCGCCCGCCTGCCGTCAGGTAAGGGGAAAGAAAGTAATAGAATTAAATTCGTTTGAATTAGTGGGAAGTTCCCCTTACACAGACTCACCAGAAGGGCACAGAAGACCTTCCCAGAGGAGAGACCGTGTCGTAATTGCCAGAGAAGGGGAGAGGCAGTCAGGTTCCAAAAATTTAGAATGCGGGTCTTTTAGAGAATAGGAAAACGTCGCCAGTATAAAGCCAAGTGTATTGATAAGATTGACACGTATGAATCCGAATGGTTAAAGGTTACCGCTCTAAATCTTTGGGAAGCCGTTCGCTGTTCTTTGAGAGGCTGCTTCCCGCAAAGCGCCCACCTGACCGCCTCTCCCCTTCTGAAAAAGTCGGGACTTTTCATATTACGACACAGCCTCGGATTGGATTAGGAAGTTTGAAGGCAGGATTAAAATTCCTGCTCAAATCTGCAGGTCATGATGAGTAGTCCTTCTTCAAAAGAGGTCTTTATCTCATAAGGGAGTTTTTTAAATAGTTTGATCATGGAGGTATTTTTGTTAGAGGTGTATGCCACCAGCCCCGAGAGTCCATTTTCACGGGCTGCTTCTGCAAGTTTGTGAAGAAGAACGCCCCCCACTCCTTTTCCCTGCCACTCTTTCAGCACTGAGAATGCCACTTCGGCTATATTTCTTCTCGGTTCAAGCACATATTGGCCGAGACCGATCACCTTTTCGAAATCGCCCTCGGTCGTCACAGCGACAATGCTTATACTCTTCTTATAGTCGATACGAAACATCTTCTCCATATCGTCCTGGAAAAAAGTCCTTCTCAGATTAAGGAACCGATTGATCACATCCCCTTCATCCATCTGGTAAAAATGCTCTTGAATGGGGCGAATGTCCACCATCTTCATGGGCCGATACATTACCTTCGTAACACCGTAGGGTTTGATTTCCTCAAGGTGGGTCGGGTAAACCCCCAAGAGCGATTCGTTGAGGGTCCTCTCCTTTCCGATCAGACCGCTCTCTTTTGCTTTTTGAAAAAGTCCATCACGAAAGTTGGGATGGGCGATGCTGACAATGGCCATAGCCCTTTCCTGAAGGTTTTTCCCGAAAAGGTTAATCGCTCCGAATTCGCTGATCACATGGTGGACGTTCATTCTCGGGATGACGACAGAGCCGCTATCGAGCTCGGGTACAATCCGGCTGGTCTTTCCGTCTGGTGTCAAGGCAGGAACCACGATGATCGACTTGCCTCCCCTCGAATGGATGGCGCCGCTCACAAAGTCGAACATCCCTGTGACACCTGTGAAGTGGTTCTGGGGAAGAGCGTCCGCTGCCACCTGTCCGGTAAGATCTATTGCAGTTGCCACATTGATGGCCACCATTTTTCTGTTCTGGGAGATTTTGAGGGGATGATAGACGTATTCGGAAGGATGGAATTCAATGGCCGGGTTATTATGGAGAAAACGGTATAACTCCCGAGTTCCGATAGCCGCACTTGCAACGGCCTTGCCTTCATTCAACCCCTTATAGCGATTCGTTACAACACCCTTCAGCATGAGTTCCATGATCCCGTCGGTCAAATACTGGGTATGGACGCCCAGGTCATTCTTTTCGGCCAAAGCCCTCAGGATGGAGTTTGTTCCATCCCCAAGACCGAGCTGAAACGTGGCCCCATCATCAATGAGATTGGCCATGAGTCTCGAAATGGCATCGCTCGAATCCGGTTCTGGGAACTCAAGGACTGTAAGCAGTTCTTCCTCCTTTTCGACAATAGCATCCACCTCACTGACATGAATGAAGCCCTGGCCCAAAACCCGGGGCATCTGCGGATTCACCTGAGCGATGACGAGGTCAGCCGAGTGGGCTGCGGCTTTGGTTATATCGACGGAAACGCCCAGGCTCATCCAGCCGAAATCGTCAGGGGGCGAAACCTGAATAAGGGCCGTATGAATGGGCAGGCGTCTTGTCTTGAAAAGATGGGGAATAAGAGAAATGCTCATAGGGGTGAGAAAGCGTTTGTTGCCGATGAGACTTTCCGTCTGGCCTGCGCCCTGATAAATGCTTCGAACGGTGAAATTATGTCCGAATTCCCGATCGCCAAATAGAGAGGTAATGGTTCCTTCAAGACTGAGGAGCCGGAGAATCTCGAGATCTGAGAATAGATCTTTTTGGAGAAGCAGGGTATTTACCAGGTGCTGGGGTTCTCCGCAGCAGGAGCCAATGAAAATCCGCTGGCCGGAACGGATCAGACCAAGAGCTTCTTCAGCTTTTCGGCGCTTGACGTTATAATCATCCAGCCACGAGTTCATCGTTAAAAAGCCTTCGATGTGATTTCGGTTTCTCTCACAGACTCACAAAGATTAAGCAGGGCATAACCACTGTTGGAGGGTCTCGTATTGATCAGAGCTTCCTTTTTGTGACCGGAGTATATTACCCAGTTCCCTGCTTCATTTCAATGTCCTGTCAGGAACGGAATCGAACAGAGATGATTTCGATCCGGCTCGATTCAATGGCACGACTCAGAACATCTTTTATTGCGGATCTGTCTTCCGGATTCCTGATCTGAGTGACAAAGGGCCTCCACCCGTTCAGCAACTGCTCATAAACACCCGGAGGGATCGGTTGGCCACCAGTGGCCATGGCATGGCCGTTATCCATGATCAGCACCTTGAGCGGGACGCCCAGAGCCAGCGCCTCGATCAAGCCCATGTGGCCTGCTGCCAAAAACGCATAATCTCCGGTCACCGCCCATGGACGATCAAAACCTCCCAGATGAAAGCCGATGGCCATCGGAAGGCTTCCCCCATAGTAACTGCAGGTATCAATGCAGGCAAAAGGAGGAAAGGCAAAGAGCGAAGACAGGCCAGTGTCACCGCAGGCAACGGAGATTTTAGGCCGCATTTCCTGAAATACCTCGAAGACAGGCACAAACCGTTCTGCTTCACTACGCCAATGAGGCGGAAGACCCTTGGGAATAGGGGGCATTTGAGGCCGGGCGATTTCCTGCCATTTCATCCTGGCGAGCCTTGCTTGAAAGACTTTATGCTGATAGCCTGCAAGAGGCGGGCACAGAACATGGAGCCAGGGATCGCGACGAAATTTTGCCTCTGGTGAGCGAAGGCGCTTGAGTTCGCAGGTCGTTTCGAGGGAGACCATCTCTGAATTGACAAGCAGGGCCACAGGTATGCCAAGTTCCTCTGACCAGAGATAACTTTCCAAAACGTCATTATAAATGGTTTCTCTTCTGGATATCTTGAAAGGAATGCCCGTGCCTTGCAGAAATGTTTTCAGATCAAAGACACTGTCCGAATGTCTGCCTTCGGGATCGTCCAGGACAATGGCCACAAAACCTGCCGTGTTTCCAAGGGTCAGGGAGTCTATTACGCTATTACCCGCCTTGGCCAGGCCGTGGGATTTGATGATAGCCGCCGACCGAACCCCTGCCAGGGCCGCGCTGTGAGCGATGGTGTATGCCACCTCTTCATTAAAGGCATAAGAAGGTTTCGTGCCGACAAGTTTGTTATGGGCGTCGAAGATGTCTGTTGCGCCCGTTGCTGGAACATGAGTTGTCAGGCTGATGCCCGCATCCTGGAGAGCCCATGCGATGGCCCGATCGATTCGAATAGGCCGAACAGGGGCCCTATCGTCTTGAGCAGTAGTTTTGGGCGGCCACGTCCCCGACAGGACAAGCCCTCCAATGGTCAGGCTGCTCAGTTTCAAAAACTGCCTCCGAGATTTACTGAAATATGTCAATTCTGAATTAGGGTTCATAATGGAATCTCCCATGTTAAGCGATTGGCGCAATAGAAAGGTAAGTGGGGACGAGAAAGGTAAGTGGGGACGTTGGTTCAAATGCAACTTATGTATGCCCTCTCAGTTAAGGAGAATCATCCGAACTGGATGATGCATACCGATTCACCAACGAAGTCGTAACTCCCAAGAATCGTGCAACACTCGCCCCTGGATGCCCATATTTCTGCACTGCCAGTTGACAAAATATCTTGAGCGCCGCTGATACTTCTCTCCTTCGCCTGACCTTCTTCAATTCCTCCTCGTCCAGCCCTTCTCTTCC
>VGSS01000030.1 GCA_016874935.1 Deltaproteobacteria bacterium
CAAAGGCCGCCTTCACCACCTTGTTCCCATAGAAGGGAGGCAACAGAAGGGAAAGGTCGTGGATGTTGAGCGAACCTGTTACCGAGTAGAGACATCCTATTCCAAGGATGAAGAAACAGGTGCCGATGGACCCCAGGATCAGATAGGTAAAGCTCGCTTTGAGGGCAATCTTCCCCCTGGCCGCAATTAAGCCATAAGCGGAGATGGAGAAGATCTCGATGAAAACAAACATATTAAAAATATCTCCGGTCAATGTCACCCCGCAAAGTCCTGCGACGAGAAGTTGAAAGAGTGTATAGAGGGAGGCCCTTTTCCCGGGGAGTTCATGTTCGATATTGCTTTTAGAATAGATGGCACAGACAAGGGAAAGAAATAAGAGAATGACCAGGATATAGGCATTTAAGGGGTCTACCGCCAGCTCAATTCCCCAGGGCGGTTTCCATCCTCCCAGCCAGTAATGGATGGGGCCATGAATCAGCACACGATGGAGGATGATAAGGGACATGATGAACTGGGCCGCCAAGGTTAGCCAGAAGATGAAGATGCATGTCTTCCTGTTGAACCATCCGGCAACGAGAATGGTAAATGCGGAAAAGAGAGGGATGACAATGGTCAGGATGGGAAGGTGTTCAACAAAACCAGTCATAGGATGAAGCGGTTAAGAAACCGGCTAATCCCGGCTCATCTCCCTTCTTTTTTAATGGCCTCGAGAATCTCTGATTCCTCGATCGTCCCGTATTCCTCATACAGCCGGATGATCAGCGAGAGAGCAACCGCTGTGGTTGCCACTGCAACGACAATGGCTGTCAGGATGAGGACATGGGGCAATGGGTTGACATATTGGTAACCCTTGAGGATCATCTCCTCGCTGACAATCGGCGCCGTTCCCTTTTTGACCACTCCCAGAGAGATGAAGAATAGGAAGATCGCAGTTTGAAAGATGTTCAGGCCAATGATCTTTTTGATCAAATTTTCCTTGGTGATGATGGCATAAAAACCGATGAGCATCAGGAGGATCGAGACCCAGTAATTGTATTTTGCGAATATCTCTGAAATCAGCCAATCCGTCATGGTGATGTTTATTCCTCCTTCTCCTTTCCCTTATCCCATGCGAGGTCGAAAAAGATGGAGATCATTATTGCCATGACGGTCATCCCGACGCCGATTTCAACCAGGTCTATCCCTATGGCCCTGTTTCCTTCAAAATGAGAGGTGAAGGGGATGAAGCCGTAATTCAAATACTGCGCAGCCCCCAGGCTGAATATCATGCTCAGGAGGCCCACTCCTGCATAAATGTATAATCCTGCGGAACTGAGCGCCGTATTCGTCGATTCAGGAACTCGCTTCTTCCCCCTGGCGATATTGAAAACGACAATATAAAGGATGAAGGAGGAGGCAAAGACAGCGCCTCCCTGAAACCCTCCTCCTGGCCCGAGCGATCCGTGGAAGATCACATACAGGGCAAAGAGTTGGATGAAAGGGATCATGATTCGTGAAACTGTTTGGACGACGACGCTCCCCTTTTCCTTTGCGGGATTCAAAGTTTCCCTCGCCTCCTTAATAAAAGGATGACCGACACCCCTGCCGTGAATATGACAACGGTCTCTCCCAGGGTATCATACCCCCGATAATCGGCCAGCCCGTGGGTGACCATATTGGGAACATCCGTTTCCTTCAAGCCTTTTTCGAACCACCGGACGACAAAGGCATAGCGGTAAATCCGGAGTTGCTCCCCTTCTTTGACGACCCAGTAATACTTTTCCTCATTTGCGTAATGGGCCTCATTTTTCGGAATGAAGATGTTCCACTGTCTTTCTTCGCCAGGGACCTTCTCCGCCCTGGAGGGCAGAGGAAACTTCCTCTTTTCTAATGCGCTGGTTAATGCTCCTGGAATCCCCCCCTGGTTCAAAATATTTTCTGACGGACCGGCATGGAGATCGAAGAGCTTCACCGATTTAATGGAAGGAGCATTCGGGTCGCCGAAGTCAGGGATATCCTCGGCCACATAGATAAAGAGTCCACCGAGCAGGATGACTAAAATGAGCGCAGTGGCTTTAAACCTTTTCATTTTTTCTCCCACCTGGTTGTCCTTGCGAGGGCCGCAATCATGAAGGCGGTGGTCACGCCTGCGCCCACGGTGGCCTCCATGAAGCCCACATCCACGGATTGCATCTCCACCCATGCCAGGGCCATGAGGAAGCTGTAGGCGCCGAGCAAGATGACAGCGCTCAGGAGATCCTTGATGGTAACGGCTGCAATCGCTATGATGACAAGAAGAAATAGCAGAACAAGGTTGATGGACATTGTCATCTCAGTCTCTCCTTTTGCGAAAATGCTGCAGAATACCCCGCTCTCCAGGCGGGGATAAATGCAGCGATTTTAAAAATCCGATAGACCGTTCCGCCAAGGCGGGATTGTCCGGCAACCGCATTTTCGCCGAGACTGGAAAGTCTCGGCTATCCGTGAATCCCGCCCTGTGGGCGGGATTCACTACGATTCCATAAAGATGTGGGCCACTTTCCTCTGCATGGTTTGATCCACCAGCAGGGCATCCGCAGACTCCTTTGCAATGGCATGGACCTGAAACTTTCCCCTTTCAGGTTCTACGTTGATCGTGATGGTGCCGGGTGTTAATGTGATCGAATTGGCCAATGTGGTCAGGGCCCAATCTCCCCTCAGGGAGGTTTCAAATTCGAAGACACAGGGGTCGATGGGCATTTTCGGATGCAACACCCGGCAGGCGACATCAATATTGGCCAGAACGATCTGCCATAATTCCCATGGAATATAACAGAGGAGCCTCCAGAATTTTAATAGGGTTTTGTCGCTTTTTCCTTCCACCAGGAGGTCGTGGGAAAGAAAGGCGACCAGCGCACTGCAGATTCCACCGGCGATGAGGTGAAAGGCGGTCAAAAGGCCGGATAAAACGATCCAAAAGAGACACATCACGCCAAAGGTGATGAAAAAACCGAACCATTTTCCTTCCTTCTTCATCGTCTCTCCTCTCCTGATGTCCAGGGCTTCACCCCTGTTCGATAGGCTGCTTTCATGATCGCATGGGTGGCTGCCGGATTGGCGATAAAGATGAAGAAGATGAGGAAGAGAAGTCTGACCGGGACAAGGGGATGGTGAGAATAATGGAAAAGATGATAGAACAGGAGGCCAAAAATAATGAGCCCTCCTCCCAATGTATCGCACTTCCCTGTGGCATGCAGTCGCGTATAAAAATCGGGCAATCTTAATAATCCGATGGATCCCACGAGCAAAAAGAAGACGCCTCCGGCAAGCAAGAGGGCGACAATGATATTAACTAAGAGCATACATCACCTCTTTCGACATATTTGGCAAATACCAGCGTGCCGATAAAGTTTAGCATGGCATAGAGAATGGCGATATCAAAGAAGAGGGGCCTTTCAAAAAAGTATCCGAGGATGACCAGGAGGGCGATCGTTTTGGTTCCGACGACATTTACGGCTGCGACCCGGTTAAACACACCAGGCCCGACTGCCCCCCGATAGAGACTGAGAGAAATCGAGACAAGGATGAGGAGGGCCACGGCTAAAAATAGGGTGATCATCTACTCGCTCCTTTTCATTTCATATTTAGAGGCATTTGACTCCTGAAGGAGGATGAATCGGTTGAGAATAGCCTTTTTGTAGCCGGAGGTGCAGAGTCATCATGGTGAAGATTGAGAAATTTAATCATCATTACTGAAATGACTTGTTAAAAATCGCACAAATAATATAAGGTGTTTAGAAAATAGTCAAGTTGTTTTAAAATTTTTCTGTTTAGGTTGACAGGAGGTCATTTTCTCTTTCAGATCGGGTGACTGGGCATCATTACGTTTTCTTTGTTTTGAGGGGATGGAGAATTTCGTTCAAAGGAAGAGAGATCGTCCAGTCGACATTTCTCCATACTCACAGGAAAAGATTTTTTTATTATTCTGAAATCGAATCTTTTCTGTACGCCCATCTTCGAATCGGTCGAAACCCTTCTCTTATTCATTCGGTTCGCAAGAGATTTTCCACCAGGAACAGCTCTCTATCAAACGATCTATCATGCCATTTCCGCCTTCAACAATTGAGTGAGGGTTTTCGCTCTTGTGCCGGATCTTTAAACAAGCTTCTATTCTCAATTCAAGTTCTTCAGTGTTGGAGTGGGTAAAGAAAGTCTTCTTAGAAATAAATAAATTCAGTTTCCCCTGAGCCTTCCTTCGACTTCGCGCAGGACATTCGGAAAAAATCGTTCGCCCTGTGGTTCTCGAAGGACGAACGGTTTACTCAGGGCAGGATTGTCGAAGGGAGCAGGGGAGCAAATCGAACTGCCGGGAAGTTTTCAGCTATAAGTGACCAAGAGGCCACAGGAAAATGAGTTCTTTGGTTTTTATTTGTGTTTTACGGATCACTTCTCACAGGCTTCAATGGCTTTCGCCCTTCGAGAGCCTCAGGGTGATCGGTATAGTCTTACCCACACGAAAGTCGGAAGAACCTCAACTCAGCACTTCCGGATGCGGCAGGATGAGGATTTTAGTAAGGGCGCGCCGGAAATCGGGTCTTCTAACCTGCAGGTGGTCAGCAGATTAGCGTTAGCTTCTGCCCAGCCGCGTGAAAGATTGATAACACCCGGAAGGATGCCGTCCGCAAGATGAGCTTTTCTAATGGACTAATATGACAAAAAATGGATTTAAGAGAGGTGGTATCTTTCGAGATCGCCCCCCTGCTTTTTGATGGCTTAGGCTAATAATTGAATATCATTCAAATTTTTAACTTGTCGTAATTTATAAAAAAAATACTTGACAATGTTTTTTATATATATTATAAATGAATAAAATTCAATATTGCTTTTTGCCTCATTATGATCAAGAGAAACCTTAAGAAACAACTTATCATTCAAGCCGCCATAGAAGTCTTCAGCAAAAACAATTTTCAACATTCGACCATTTCTCAGATTGCTCAAAAGGCTAATGTTGCAGAGGGGACGATCTATCAATACTTCAAAAATAAAGAAGACTTATTCTTTTCCATTCCGGTTGAAAAAACAAAAGAATTTTGCAGGGAACTTGAATTACATTTACAGGGGATCACGGGGGCTTTTGGTAAAATAAGAAAATTTATCTGGTATTACCTCTATTTTTTTAAGATGAATCCTGAATACGGTAGAACGTTGATGCTTGAGATGAGGGTCAACAAAAGTTTTGCCAAGACAAAAGCCTACAGCTCATTTAAAGATTTGACCGACAGGATTTTGGAAATCATCAAAGAAGGGCAGGAGGAGGGTATTATTAGAAAGGATGTGGACATCTTTATCACTCGACATTTGATATTAGGCATTTTAGAACATGTTCTTACCCGGTGGTTACTCAAGGGTGAACAGTATGATCTGTTGGAGCGTTGTGATGAGGTGAATAAATTGATCATCCATGGGATAGGTTTGACAACAGACCCGAATGGACTTAAGTGATGGAGGGAAGAGCAATGAAAAATTCAAGATCAGAATGGGTGGCTACGGATTGCACGATTTGTTACCACAGTTGCGGGATGAATGTCTTGGTTGAGGATGGAAAGATCAAAAAAGTGGAGGGGCTTAAAGACCATCCCCTCAATAAGGGTCAACTCTGCCCCAAAGGAGAGAAGGCCATCGAAATGGTCTATCACCCTGATCGCCTTAAATATCCCCTGAAGAAGGTGAAAGGAAAATGGGAGAGATTGACGTGGGACGATGCCCTGTCTGAAATTGCCGATCAACTGCAGGGATTGAAAAAGGAATTTGGGCCAGAGATCCTGAGTATCTTTTCCGGGTCCATCGGAGTGGAAAACTTCGAGATGATGGAATTGGCACAACGGTTTAAAGGAGCTTTTGGAAGTCCTAATTTCATCTCTGTAGAGGGCATCTGCTATCGGATGCGCATCCGGGCCAGGCAGATGACTTTCGGAAAGTATCCGGTTGAAGAGAAGGATACCAAGCTCTATGTTCTCTGGGGCCACAATCCCGAACAATCTGATTTTCCCCTGGACCTGGCCATTCAGGAAAATCTTCCGAAGGGATCGAAAATCGTGGTCATCGATCCCAAACGGATTTCCCTTGCGGAAAAGGCTGAAATGTATCTGAAAATTCGTCCTGGAACGGACGGGGCCCTTGCCCTTGCCATGATGCACGTCATCATCAAAGAGAACTTATACGATAAGGACTTCATCGAAAAATGGACTCATGGATTTGATAAATTAGTCCCCCATATCGAACCCTATACGCCGGAATGGGCGGAAAAGATCACCTGGATTCCGGCTGAACAGATCAAAAAGTTTGCACGGCTCTATGCCACGGCAGAAAGCGCCAGTATTTTCCAGGGGACGAACACTCAAGATCAGACAGCCAACGGAACGCAGAATAGCCGTGCTTTTGCTGTTCTTCAAATCATCACGGAAAACATCAACAACCCCGGGGGCTGGGTGATCAGCCCGAGACTCTCATTGACGGGTTTGGGCATTAACACCGAGAGCACTCCTATCGGCGCCGAGGATTATTCACTCTTTTATGAGATCTGGGGAAGGAAAAGCCCATACGGACAGGTGATGTGTTTTCCTGAGAGCGTTCCCAAGGTGATCAAGGCGCTGATTGTCACCGGAGGAAATCCAATCGTCAGCATGCCCGATTCAAATGCCTTTAAAGAGGCCATGAAGAAGCTCGAGTTATTAGTGGTCCTGGACCTCTACATGACAGAGACCGCAGAACTGGCCCATTATGTGCTCCCAGGATGCACGCATTTAGAGAAAAACGGGCTGGCCTATAGTTACAACGTCTGTCATGGGATGCCCTACCTGATGTTAAGGAAAAAGGCGATTGAGCCATTGTACGAATGCAAATCGGAGTTTTCGTTCTGGAAAGCATTGGCCAATAAGATGGGAATGGGAGAGGTCTTTCCATGGGAAAGTGATGAGGAGGTAGTGGAGCTTGAGTTGAAGCCATCCGGCCTGAGCTATAAGGAATTGAAGGAAGATAAGATTGCAGGTGCCTATTATATGATGAAACAGTATGGAATGGATGCGCATGAGACTAAAGGTTTTTCGACCCCATCCAAGAAGATCGAGATCTATTCGGATACCTTTGAAAAGGCGGGCTTCGATCCTCTTCCCACTTATCGGGAGCCGGATCAGAGCCCATTGAACAAAGAGTTATCAGCAAAGTATCCGCTCATTCTCACCACAGGCGCCCGGATCCTTTATTATACACACGGTCAACATCGTAACGTCGAGGATTTGAAGAAACACTGCCCGGATCCCTATGCGGAAATCCATCCCCAGACAGCAGGCAAATACAGCGTAAAAAACGGAGACGATATCATTGTGGAGTCGAACCGGGGCCAGATTAAGGTCAAGGCTTTATTGACCGAAGACATGGCGGAAGAGGTTGTGTCCATTCCCCATGGCTGGCCAAAAGAGGCCAATGTGAATCTGTTGACCGATCTAAACCTGAGAGAACCGATCATGGGTTATCCGCAGATGAAATCTCAGCTCTGTTCGATTCGTAAAGCTTAGGCTGTGATAAAAGGTTACGGCTACGAAGCCCGTTTCGTTCAGCGTCTAAGGGTTACGTCAAATTCAATGACCGAAAGACGTTACCGGATGACGATACGGGCATCGTCACCCTAACCGTAACCGGGAGGTAAAAACATGTATTTCAGAATTTTTTGTAACGCAAAGGAGATTGAAGCACCGGATATGGAAACTGCCGAGCAAATGCTTAAGGATTCGCTCCGGGAGTTTATCTGGTTACTTCCAGTGACAGAGACTCCAATAGCGCCTCCGGCAAGAGAATCTGGAAGACCTAAAGTCAAGGAGAAGAAAGGTGGGCATGGTTCCATGACCTTCCGCCATTAGAAAGATTTCCGAAAAAGCCCAGAAATCTCTGTAATCATCTTCGGAATCTCAGTAATCAAGAGAGCGAAAGTAGTTTTTCAGCGCTCTCTATAAACCATCACAACAGTCAGACATTAGGCTGCGAAAAGACGTAGAGGGAACAACATGAGGTACGCAGAAACAGGATTTAATTTAGAGATTGATTTGACACGGGGTAGCATTGATAAGGTCGAGACCGATCCAAAAGAGACAGCCTCGTATTTAGGAGGCAACGGCATCAGCGCCAAGCTGCTCTTTGATCGGGTTCCTCCGGGGACCGATCCATTTTCTCCGGATAACCTGCTCATCTTCAGCAATGGTCTTCTGAACGGCACGCCTGTTCCCGGAGCCAATCGGGTTGCAGTCAATACCATGGCGCCGGTGAACGGATTGATGGGCCATTCCCTGATGGGCGGAATGTTCGGACCGGAACTGAAAATGGCAGGATGGGACCGAATCGTCCTCAGAGGCAAGGCGCCAGACCTGGTCTATATCGCCATCCACAACGACAGGGTGGAGATACGAGACGCCACGCATCTCCGGGGAAAAGGCATGTATGACACGGCCCGGTTGATCAAGGAGGAGTTAAAGGACAACAGGGCTTGGGTGGCAACCATTGGTCCGGCCGGCGAGAACAGGTCTTATCTGGCTTCGATTGATTGCGGCAACTCGAGTGCGGCTCGAACGGTCGGGCCAGTCATGGGAGATAAGAGGGTGAAGGCGATTGCCGTCCGGGGGACCAGGGATGTCTATCTCGCCCACCCGAAGGAACTCTGGGAGATGTGCTCGCGCCTGAGGAAAGAGCTCGATGCGAACCCGAATATCGGGGATTGGATGGCCACCGATGAAGATGACAGCTTCCATCACAACAATTTCTCCTGGGGCAACGCCCGTATACGCCGAAAGACCTTCTGGAGCGCCACGCTCGGAGAGAGATGGCGAAACCTGAAATACGATCACATGAGCCGCCAGACGGGTTGCTGGAACTGCCCCAAGGCATGCCACAATGTCATCAAGTGGCCGAACCGCAGAAGGTTCTCCTACAAGTGCTACGGAAAAGACACCTATCACATGGCCTCTTTCCAGGAGCTGGACTTCACCTACGAGATCCTTCCTATTGCACAGGACTTGGGGCTTGATTCCTACTCCACCCCCCAGACCATTGCTTTTGCGCTTGAGCTTCTGGAGGCGGGAATTCTGACGGAAAAAGACTTTCCGGGGATGCCTTCGGATGTGAGGGGAAGGTTCTTCTACCTGATTGATAAGATGGCACACCGGGAGGGCATCGGAGATATTTTAGCGGATGGTGTTTCCATGGCAGCGGAAAGGATCGGCAAGGGCGCCGAAAAATTTGATCACAATACGGTCAAGAAGTTCGAACAGCTACCCATCAAGCTCGGCAAGCTAAATCCAGCCTATTTTCTGATGATCGCTACGGGTGAGGATATGGCGATCACCCAGATCGAAGGTTCTTTTCCGCAGGACCCGATTACAGATCCGGAGATGAAAGAAGAGTTCATTAAAAAATGGGTTGCGGTGCCGGATAAGAAGTTTGCAGAGTGGTTTCGGCAGTGGGAAAAACGCGACCAGTTACCTGCCGATGCCATGGTTGCCATTGTTGATTGGAATGAGTGCATGCACTATCTGGATGATTCCCTGGGTTTTTGTGGATTTGTGTCCTCCTTCAGAGGTCAGTTTGGGGGCACCACAGGATATCACGTATGGAATATGCCTCAGCTCATCACCCATGCAACAGGCTGGGAATTTGACAAAGACAGGCTATGGGAATGCTTTCAGCGCAATCGAAACCTGGTCAGGGCGCTCAATAATCGAGCGGGTTTGAGAAGGTCGTGGGAGAGACCGCCGGAAGATCACTGGGCAGTGAGGGATGAGGAGTATGAGCAGGAATTGCTGACCCAATATTATGATTTCAAGGGTTGGACGTTTGATGGGATTCCCACCCGAGAGACGCTGGAGAGATTAGGCTTGGGTTACGTGGCGGAAAATCTTATCAAAGGGGGCGTTTTAACGGGCAATGAAGCCACTGCCCTCAATGATGCGAGGGCCAAGAAAAAGAAGCAATAAACCGCCAGTTGCAAAAACGGGCATGGGCAGGCTGTTCTTCAAGGCTTCGAATGGCGATTTATTTGGAGTTTATGGGAAACCGGGGAATTCATTTTAGCGAATTCCGGCAGGGTATGGAAACGAGTAAGTTGACTTGGAAAAGGTTCGCCTCGAAGCCTTTCCGATCAGCCAGCCCATACCCGTTTGATCGGAGTTTTCGAAATATTATGGTAGAGAAGGGGATATCACCGTGAACAGCGATGGAAAGAAAACGAGAATCGTTAAAGACATCAAGGTAGATACGAAGAAATGCGCGGGCTGCAGGGGTTGTGAGATCGCATGCTCCGCATTTCACGCCGTGCCGAAATTCAGCTCGGTCAATACCGCACGTTCCCGGATCATGGTTGTCATGGATGAAGTGCGGGATATCTTTGTGCCGATACGGGCCGGTGACCATGCCCTGGCAGAATGTAACGGGAGAAACCGTTACGTGATTGACGGCAAGGAATACGACGAGTGCACGTTCTGTCCGGCGTCATGCCCGTCGAGGGATGCGTTTAAAGACCCTGATTCCGGCTTCCCCCTCAAGTGCGATATGTGTGAAAGCGTTCCGCCTTTGGAAAAGCCCATGTGCGTGGATGCCTGCACCTTTGGAGCCCTTATATACGAGGAAAGAGAAGAAGCGGTCGAGGCAGAGCCGAAGAAGCTTGGGGAGATGGAGGTCGGGTTAAAATCTTTAATCAAAAAATACGGGCTGAAGAAGGTGATGGATACGATTGCCCGGGTATCAAAGGAGTAACAAACCCTAAACTCAAAATACTAAACTCTAAATAAACTCAAAATGGTAAAACTCAAAAACTTAACAACAATTCATAATCTTTAACTCACGCTTTGTGTTTTGAACATTTGTGTTTTGAATTTATTTAGGATTTTGAGTTTAGGGTTTAGAGTTTGAGGAGCAGGAAGATACAGGCATTGGAGGATTTCAAAAGTAATGGAGACCCTACCCTTAACCCCCTTTAAAATGGTGATTGACGGCATCAAAGAGGCCGGTGGTGATGGAGACAAACTCTGCTATCAATGTGGCAAATGCGATACGGCCTGTCCCTGGAATCGGGTGAGGAAATTCTTTGTTAGAAAAATGATCAATCAGGCCAAATTCGGTCTGGTGCCATTTGAATCGGAAGACCTGTGGCTCTGTGTGACCTGTCGAAACTGTGTGGATCGTTGTCCCCGTGGTGTTGAAATAATTGATGTGATGAGGGCGATGCGGAGATTGCTGGTTCCGGACGGGGTGGTTCCTGCGAGCATTCCCAACCTTCGGAGCGTGATGACGAGCCTGGCCAGCGTAGGGAACCCCTGGGGTCAGGAGCCGAACGATCGGGCCAACTGGGCAAAAGACATATCGGTCAAAGAATTCACGGAGGGGACAGAGGCACTATACTTTCCCTGTTGTTACCCCAGCTATGAGCCGAGACTGAAAAAAGTCTCACAGGCTACGGCCACGATCCTCAATCAGGCAGGAATAGACTATGGGATACTGGGATCGAAAGAGCTCTGCTGTGGGGAGAGTGTAAGAAAAGCGGGCAATGAAACCCTCTTCAAACACCTGGCTCGGGAAAACATCAAGGCCTTCATTGACAGCGGGGTGAGAAAAATCCTGGCATCATCTCCTCATTGCTATCACACCTTTAAAAACGAATACCCTGAGCTCAGGGTGAACTTTGAGGTGCTTCATACCTCCCAGTACCTATTCCAGCTCATCAAAGAAGGAAGACTTCAACTGACCAGAGAATACCCGAAGAAAGTGACCTACCATGATCCCTGTTACCTGGGTAGGCACAATGGCATCTATGAGGAGCCCCGTGAGGTCTTAAAAAAGATACCTGGGTTAGAGCTGGTCGAGATGGAGGAATCTCGAGAGGACAGTCTCTGTTGCGGGATGGGGGGGGGGCAGGATCTGGATGGAAACGGCCAAGGGGGAGCGGTTTTCTGACCTTAGGCTTCAGCAGGCGATCAAGGCAGGGGCAGAAGTGCTGGTGACGACCTGTCCTTACTGCATCAGTCAGTTTGAGGACAGCAAATTGACCTTGAAGGAGAGTGAGGGATTGCAGATCATGGACCTCACAGAGGTGATCCATGAAGTCATTTAATGTTGTCATTCCGGACTTGATCCGGAATCCAGTCTTTTCAAACTGGATTCCCGCTTTCGCGGGAATGACTGCAATAGAATTATTGTGAGACCGATATTGGAAGACTACAGTGGGAATCAGGAAACCCAATGAGGTGATATAAGTGGGACAATTTGCAGAACAGTTCGATAAGGGTTCCGTAGACAGTCATGCTGGCGATGTGATGGTTGTGGGTGGAGGGATCAGCGGGGTTCAGGCCTCTCTGGATCTGGCCTCTTCGGGCTTTAAAGTCTACCTCGTGGACAAGGCCCCTGCCATTGGCGGCAAAATGGCGCAGTTGGATAAGACCTTTCCGACCAATGACTGTTCCATCTGAATCCTCGCACCCAAACTGGTCGAGGTCGGCCGGCATCCAAACATAGAAGTTCTCACCTATACCGAAGTGGACAAGGTAGAGGGGAAAGCGGGTGAGTTCAATGTCACCCTGATCAAGAAGCCCAGATACATTGAAGAAGAGAAATGTACGGGTTGCGGTGCCTGTGTGGAGTTTTGCCCCATCCTGATCCAGGACCAATATAACCAGAACCTCTCTTTGAACAAAGCCATTCACGTCTATTTCTCTCAGGCCATTCCGCTGGTCACTTATATTGATCCTGAACATTGCCTCTTTCTTCGGGATCGGAAGTGCACCATTTGCACGGGGGTGTGCAACAAGAATGCAATTGATCTTTTTCAGAAGCCGGAGCGGCTGGAGATCGAGGTGGGATCAATCATTCTGGCTCCTGGCTTCGAAATCTTCGACCCGAAACTTCGGAATGACTACGGCTACGGAAAGATCCAGAATGTTGTGACCAGCCTTGATTATGAGCGGATCTTATGCTCCACCGGCCCTTATGAAGGGGAACTCAGGCGACTTTCTGACGGAAAGCATCCTCATAAAATAGCCTGGATCCAGTGCGTCGGCTCGAGACAGTCAATCCCGGGAGGCAACAGCTATTGCTCTTCGGTATGCTGTGCCTATACCCAGAAACAGGTGATCGTGACCAAAGACCATGATGCCAAGGCCGAGTGCACCATCTTTCATAACGATGTCCGCTCTTTTGGGAAGGATTTCGAGCGATTCTATCAGAGGACAGAGAATCTTCCCGGAGTTCGATTCATCAGAAGCTATGTCACGCTCGGAAAAGAGATACCTGGAACAAAGAATGTGACCCTACGCTATGCTACCAATGAGGACGGTGTCAAGGAGGAGGAATTTGATCTCGTGGTCTTATCCGTTGGATTGACCCCCCCTGATGAGGTGAAGGACCTTGCTGAAAAATTCAATATCGAACTTACCTCTCAAGGATTTTGTAAAACGAATTCTGTCAACGCCATTGAGACCACAAGGCAGGGTATTTTCGTAAGCGGTGCATTCCAGGGACCTGTTGACATTCCTGAGTCCATTGTGACTGCCAGCGGAGCAGATGCCCTTTGCAGCCAACTCCTTGCCTATCGCCGTGGAGAGATGGCCATAAAACGGGAATATCCCGGGGAGAGGGATGTTTCGAAAGAGGAGCCCAGGGTCGGGGTTTTTGTCTGCCATTGCGGGGCAAATATCGGAAGGGTCGTAAACGTTCCCTCTGTGGTCAAGTATGCTTCGGGATTGAAGCATGTTGTTCACGCTCAGGAAGCCCTCTTTGCGTGCGCCACGGACACTGCTAAAAAGATAGCGGAAACGATCCAGGAGAAAGGGCTTAACCGCGTGGTCGTTGCTGCCTGCACTCCGAGAACACATGAACCCCTGTTCAGGGACACGCTTCGTGAAGGGGGAATCAATCCTTACTACTTTGAAATGGCCAATATCCGGGAGCACTGTTCGTGGGTTCATGCCCGAGAAAAGGAGATTGCCACCCGGAAAGCAAAGGATATTGTCCGGATGTCCGTAGCCCGGGCCGCCCGTTTAAAGCCGTTGCAGGAGTTGAATCTCCCGGTCGATAAGAGGGCGCTGGTAGTCGGGGGAGGTGTGGCCGGCATGACCAGCGCACTGAGTCTGGCCCACCAGGGGTTCGAGGTTTTTCTGATAGAAAAAAGATCGGAATTAGGGGGAATGGCCCGTAAGCTTTATTCCACGCTTGAAGGACTCGATGTTCAGGCATACGTGAATGATCTTATCCGCAATGCCTTTCAGCACCCCTCGGTTCATGTGATGACTGATGCGACGATTACCACTGCTTCTGGCTATGTGGGCAACTTTGCCACGACGATAAAAACTGGAGAGATGATCAAGGAGGTCCGCCACGGAATTGCCGTGATTGCCACAGGCGCAGAAGAGTATAAGCCCACGGAGTATCTCTATGGACAGGATGAAAGGGTATTGACACAGATCGAGCTGGGTGAGCGAATAGCAAAAGGAGAAGAAAGAGTCACTCACTCTCAGAGTGTGGTGATGATCCAGTGCGTGGGCTGCAGAAATGAAGAGAGAAATTACTGCAGCCGGGTATGCTGTGGCCATTCGATTAAAAACGCTCTGAAGCTGAAAGAGATCAATTCCGGGATGGATATCTACCTTCTCTACCGGGATATGAGAACGTATGGATTCGCAGAGGATTATTACCGCGAAGCGGCAAACAAAAATGTGAAGTTCATCCGGTATGAAGCAGAGGATAAGCCCCGGGTAGAGATGGTTGAGGAGGGCGGAGAGCGACGTTTGAAGGTCACGGTGACCGATTTCGTTCTGGGTGCCAAGCTCGAAATTGATGCGGATCTTCTGGTTTTATCGGCTGCTGTTGTTCCTCCGGCGACGAATACGGAACTCTCCCGGTTATTCAAAGTTTCCTTGAACCCGGATGGCTTCTTCCAGGAAGCCCATGTGAAACTGAGACCGGTTGACTTTGCTGCAGAGGGTGTCTTTCTGTGCGGCATGGCTCACTATCCCAAGAACCTGTCAGAGGCCATCAGCGAGGCTTATGGGGCTTCAGGCCGGGCGGTTACGATTCTTTCAAGGGATTCGGTAACAGCCTCCGGCGCTGTTTCTGAGGTCCATGAGAAGGACTGTGTCTCGTGCGGGATCTGCCTTTCGGTGTGCACGTGCGGGGCGATCGAGTTTCATGACACACCGCAGGGGAAGAAAGCCTGGGTTAATCCTGTCCTCTGTGAAGGCGATGGCCTCTGTACGGCAAAGTGCCCCACTGGAGCGATTCAGTTGAAGCACTTTACGGATGATGACCTCATCGCCCAGATTGATGCAGCAGTGAGAGAAGATTAAGAAAGGTTGAGGTTAAGGTTAAGGTTTAGAACTGAACTTCTCAACCTTAGCCCTAACCTTGACCTGCTTACTAAACGGGCGTCTTCACCCTAACCTTTACCGATGAACTCATTTTATAATTAAGGAGCTTAGATACCGATGAGTGCAGGAATTAAATTTGAGCCAAACATATTGGGTTTGATCTGCCATTGGTGAGCTTACGGCGCTGCTGACCTGGCTGGAGTTTCCAGACTGCAATATACGACTGAGATCAGATTTGTTCGTGTCATGTGCACCGGCAGAATTGACCCGGGCTTTATCCTCAGGGCTTTCGCAAACGGAACGGATGGAGTCTATATCGGCGGTTGCTGGCCGGGCGAATGCCATTATCCAACCGAAGGGAATTACCATGCCTTAAGCATGGTGCTTCTCACTCAAAAAATGCTCAAGCACATAGGGGTTCACCCCGGAAGGTTGATGGTTGAGTGGGTATCCGCGGCGGAAGGCATCCGTTTTGCCGAAGTGATGAATGACGTTGTCAAAAGGGTGAAGGAGCTTGGTCCGATTGGCAGGGCCGAAGGAATAGATGAAAACAGATTGAAATTGAAACTGGAGGCCATCAGGAATTTGCTTCCCTACATCAAGCTGGTGGAGCAGGAGAGGCTGGGCGGACATTTTCATTCAGAAGAGGAAATTAAGAAATTTTATGGCAGCGAAGAGATGGACCGATTATTCCGTGAATTGATCGTAGATCCATTGGTCATGAGCGAAATCATGATGCTCCTTCGGGAAAAACCACTCACCGTAGGAGAGATCTCCGCAGGTTTAGGCTTGGGCTCGTCTGAAGCCTCAAGATATCTCAACCGTTCCTCCAGGCAGGGATGGGTCAGGTTCGATCAGAGACAGAAGCGTTTTGTCTCTGTCCGGAGCCAGGGTGTGGGAACAAGGTCTGTGGAAAGAAGAGGGTGATAAAACGGTAATGGATGACACGAAACTGAATGAGATCATCAATAAACATCAGGGCGAAGCGAGCTCCCTCATCCAAATCTTGCTTGAGATTCAGAGAGAGCATCGCTGGCTTCCCAAGGAAGTTCTGGAAAAGGTGAGCCAGAGATTAGATGTGCCTTTGAGCCGTATCCAGCATATTGTCACCTTTTATAAAGCCTTCAGCCTGGTTCCCAAGGGACGTCATGAGGTGCACATCTGCATGGGAACCGCCTGCCATGTGCGCGGCGCTCCGCGGCTTCTGGACACGGTTCAGGATATGATTGGAATTAAACCGGGTGAGACGGACATGGATTTGAAGTTCAGTCTGGAGACGGTCAACTGTTTAGGCTGCTGTGCCCTGGGTCCGGTGATGGAAGTGGATGGAAAGTATCATGGCAAGATCTCACCAGCCGAGATCGAAGGCGTGTTAAAAAATTATGAGTGAGGTTTAATCCAGCGATAAAAGTGTCATTTGGACAAGCATCATTAAGGGAAGATTATGGCAAGAATCAGCTCACCGGATGCGTTAGAAAAAGTCAGACAGGAAATCTTATCCCGGAGAGATCCCAACCAGCCCTGCATCTCCATATGTGCGGGCACGGGTTGTCTGGCCTCCGGCGCAAGCGACGTGATCGTTGCCTTTGAAGCCGAGATTGAAAGACAGGGCCTAAAGGCAGAGGTGAATACCAAGGGAACCGGTTGCCCTGGATTTTGTGAGAGGGGACCAGTGGTTGTGATCTATCCTGAAGAGATCTGTTATCTTCAGGCCAAACCAGAAGACGTGCCCGAGATCGTCTCTGAGACGATTCAGGGAAAGAGGGTAGTTGACCGTCTTCTTTATGCAGATCCATTAACAGGCGAAAAGGCAACCCGTGAATCGGATATTCCTTTCTATAAACATCAGGTGCGGACGATCATTGGCAATAACATTAAGATTGATTCCAAGAACATTGATGATTATCTGGCGCTTGGCGGTTATTCGGCATTAGCCAAAGCGCTTTTCCGGATGACCCCTGTTGAGGTCATAGGAGAGATCAAGAAATCGAACCTGCGAGGAAGAGGAGGTGGCGGTTTTCCTGCATGGAGAAAGTGGGAAGAATCCCGCCATGCACCGGGTGACATCAAATATGTGATCGTCAACGCCGACGAGGGTGACCCGGGTGCCTTTATGGATCGGGCAATTCTTGAAGGAAACCCTCACTCGATCCTGGAGGGCTTGACCATTGGAGGCTATGCGGTCGGTTCTCACGAAGGCTATATTTACGTCCGGCAGGAGTATCCCCTGGCTGTAGAGAATGTAATCATTGCCATCCAGCAGGCAGAGGCGTATGGTCTTCTCGGGAAGAATATCCTTGGCTCAGGCTTTGATTTCACGGTCAAAGTCCACCGTGGAGCAGGCGCTTTTGTCTCGGGGGAATCGAGCGCTTTGATGACGGCTATTGAAGGCAAGGTGGGAGAGCCCAGGCCCAAGTATATTCACACGGCGGTCAAGGGTTTATGGGATCGGCCGAGCGTGTTAAACAATGTTGAGACCTGGGCGAATGTGCCCCTGATTATCAATGAGGGCGCGGACTGGTTTTCTCAATTTGGAGTGGAAGGAAGCAGGGGCACGAAGATCTTTTCGCTGGTCGGCAAGATCAATAATACCGGCCTGGTGGAGGTGCCCATGGGCATTACCCTGAGAGAGATTATCAACAAAGTGGGCGGTGGAATCCCGGGAGGAAAAAGGTTCAAGGCTGTGCAAACCGGAGGGCCATCCGGAGGATGTATCCCTGAGGAAATGCTGGACCTCAAAGTTGACTTTGATGAGCTGACCAAAGCCGGTTCAATGATGGGCTCGGGTGGCATGATTGTCATGGATGAAGATACCTGCATGGTGGATGTGGCCAGGTATTTCCTTGACTTTCTCAGTGACGAATCGTGCGGGAAATGCGTCCCATGCCGGGAGGGCATCCGGCAGATGCTTAAGATTTTAACGAATATCAGCAAAGGGAAAGGAAAAGAGGGAGACATCGAGCTTCTGGAAGAGCTCTCAGGAACCGCCCGGGATGCCTCGCTCTGCGCCTTAGGAAAGAGCGCTCCAAATCCGGTGCTCAGCACGATACGCTATTTCAGGGATGAGTATGAGGCGCATATCAAAGAGAAGAGGTGCCCGGCTTACTTCTGCAAGGAGATGGTCTCCTACTATATTGACCCGGAAAAGTGCCAGGCCTGCATGATCTGCCTTCAGAAATGCCCTGCAGAGGCGATTGACGGCGCTAAGAAGAAGATCCATGTGATTGACCAGGAGAAATGCACCCGCTGCAAGACCTGCTTCGAGGTCTGTCCCCAGCGCTTTGGTGCGGTCAAGCGGATTTCCGGCGAGCCTGTTCCGCCTCCGATCCCTGAAGAAAGAAGAATGATTGTCAGAAAAAGAAAACCTTAACGTTGCACAAAAGGGCAGGCAAGTGTGCTTCCAAACCTTTCCAAAACACAAAGCCACCAGAGAGGCTCTCTAACGGGGTAAAAATGAGTGAGATCCTTTTACAGATTGATGGAAAAGAAGTCGCAGCAACAGAAGGGATGACCCTTCTTGAGGTAGCCCAGAAGGCAGGGATTTTTATCCCTACGCTCTGCCACGACGAGAGATTGGAGGGTTACGGAGCCTGCCGGATCTGCACGGTTGAGATCGAGAAGCGCGGATGGACACAATATGTGGCGGCCTGCCTTTATCCCGTTGAAAAGAATCTGGTGGTGAGAACCCGATCCGAGAGGATAGATCAGATTCGGAAAATGCTTCTCGACCTGATGCTGGCTCATGCTCCGGAATCACTGGCATTGCAGGATTTGGCCAAACAGTATGGAGCCAATCAGGAGCGTTTCGAAAAAGAGCCCGACTTTTGCATTCTCTGCGGACTCTGTGTGAGATACTGCGCTGAGGTCAAGAAGAAGCATGCCGTTTCATTTGCAGATCGAGGGGTCAGGCGGGAGATTCAGTTCATTCCGGAGATCGCCTCGAAGGAATGCTGGAACTGCAAGGAATGTTTTCCGCTCTGTCCCACCTCTTACCTTCAAGCCGCCTACTTTTTAGCCGAAGGACTTGCGTTTCCTCCTATTTTCACCTCAGAGGAATAAGGTCAAAAAAAACAAACCGTTCATCCTTCGACACGCTCAGGACGAACGGCAAAGAGATTAATTTTTTAACATATCGTAATCCGTTCTTGGTGAGCCCTTCCTTCGACTTAGCTCAGGATGTTCGGAAAAAATCCGTTCATCCTGAGGCCCTCGAAGGGTGAACGGCTCACTCAAGATCGAACCGTAAGTGGAGATACATTAAAGTCTTTAGGGAGAAGGGAGGGAAGAAGAAGACCAGACCCAATCATCTTGTTGTTGACCTCACCACATCACTGGCACTAAAGCCACTGCCCTGCGCTACTTTCCCGATGGCCGCATCCACGCCAAAAAGTTCGGAAATTCGAATGACCCCTTTGAGCTGGCCTGTGGTCCACCCGAGAGATATTTTTGTGGTGGGATGGATGATCTCTTTTCCAGGTTCATAGATCTCAAGGGTATCCCCGATTCTGATGCCGGAGAGCCTGCCTGCATTGATAAAGAGATTCTCCCCTTCGATTTTTGCAATGGTCGTTGTCCAGTCGAGATAATCGAGCTGTCTGAAGAACCCGTCCAGGATATCTTCTAAGCCTAAGTCAATGGCCTTCATCACGGCTTTGCTTTTGCTATATTCTCCGGTTTCTTTTGTGCCGAAGATGGGGCTTCTTCCAATAAAGGTTTTAAGCAGATTTCCTGTGGAAGCATCAATGAACCTGATCTCCACTTTTGCCGTGGCAAAGGAGGTTTCTTCATCCGATGTCTCAGAAGCTTTGGAGGAGAGGACGCTTACATCCGTGACTGTTCCCAATGCAAAGGCCTGGATTCCGAGTGACCGATGGGTCTGTTTCATCACCGGCAATTCCGTAAGGCTACCAAATTTGACTCCTTCACGCTTTAACATCTCGGAGACGACAGCCTTATCCATGATGACCACCCTCTGGGTCGCCTCAAGTTTATCGGCAAGCCTTTTTGCCACTGCTTCTCCGATCATCTCCTCCTGATAAGTCGTCTTATTCTCAAAATCCAAGATCGCCACCTTCTTCTTAAAGCCCATCTGGAGAAAGGGAAGGGGGGCTGAGGCAAATGGCCGTGAAGGGACAGAGGTCACACGGGTCTCGGGTTCCCGTCTTGGAGCAGGTTCAGAAGAGGGTTTTTGGGCAGGAGGGGAATCCGGTCGGGTTGGGCTAACGCCCTTGACCGTCTCCATGCCTTCGACTCTCACGGTCTTTCCCTCCGGGAGTTTCTCGGTCTGTTTCTCCTCTTTCTTCCCGATCAGCGGAAGACTGGAACAGGAGGTGAGGAGAAAGACCGATAGAATTAAAAAAATAGAAAGATGAAAGGTTCTCTTCTTAATCATGATGGCTCCTTGGTTTTTTTCCTTTATCCCTCCTCCAGTGGCGGGAGGAGGGCAGGAGGAGGGGACAATAGATTTGCTGTTATATTACCAATTTTAAGGAAGATGTCAAGGCGGGAACAATATCCAATAAGGAGACCAGGAACTCAGGAAAAATCATAGATCCTTTCTTTGAATTATTTCCTGCTTTCATGGCTTCCTAATTCCTAAAGCAATCCGAGGCTTTTGAGAATTTCCTTCATATCAGGGTTCTTTAAAGCGAATTCTTTAATGGCTCTCTCGAGTTTCTCTTCTCTTTCTTCAATATCTCGTGTTCTTCTTATGGCAGGAGCAAGGGCGGAGCGTCGGTCCCAGAGGACAAATCCAACAAGGGTGAACATTCCGGCGAGAACTACATAAATGAGATTTACGAGGTAATCCATCCGTTTCTCAAGACCATCTATCCTGCCGCCAAGTCTCTTATCCAATTCATCAATCCTGCCACTGAGTCTCTTATCCAATTCATCAATCCTTTGATTCAGGGCTTTTTGCCCTTCCTCAATCCTGATGAGGCGCTCCCTGATCTCTAATATAACCTCCCCTTCTCCCCCCTTTAGTAAAGGGGGGGTTGCCTGCCTGCCGGTAGGCAAGGGGGGGGGTTGGGTTTGTGCAAAGGCAGGATTGCAGAGTAAGATCACCCCCACATAGATAAAAATAATTAAGAGGATTAGCTTTTTTTGAATCATTCGACCCCTTTTTTTCCAATCATTGCTTACAAGAGATTAAACTTCTTTAAAATTTCTGCGACATTGGAGTCTGTCTTACTGAGAGATCGAAAGGCTTCAATCAGGGAATGAAGCTTCGATCGGTTTTCCGCAATCTCATCCTCGATCTCCTTCACTTTAGACTCAAAGGGCCTTATCATCGTTCGGCGATCCCAGATGGCAAATCCGATGGTTACAGCGACAATAGCGGTAAAAGAGGCTACTATTCCAATAAAAAGATTAATCATCTGGTCAAATCGTTTATCGATGGACTCAAATCGTTTGTCTATGGATTCCAATCTTTTTTCGATGGACACGAATCTATTATCTACGCCCTCAAATCGCCTATCCAAAGAGTCTTTAAACTCTTTCAAAGTCACTTCGAGCCTGATGAGTCTGTCTCTGTCTTCCTGGGTAAAAGGGATTTCCCTGGCAAATGAGAATGTCGATGAAAACAGGATAAATAAGATGATTAACAACCCAGATTTACGCATATATTCAACCTCTTTTAACCCTATATTATCTATTCAGAACCCTAAAAGTCAAGATAAAAAAAGGGCGGTCCGAAGACCGCCCTTTTAAGAAAACACATGTGGTTAGAAGGTGAAGGTCAGCTTGGTCAGCAGGATGTAAGGATCTTTCGGTGATTTGTTCACACTGCCTGCTACGTTGTAATCAAGCGCATCTCCTGCGAAGAGATAACCAAAGCCGATATCCCACTTGAGGTTCCTGTAAATATTGATCTCGTTGATCAGGTCGAACTCCCATCCGATGGTCTTGTCGTCTCTGGGTTTCCCGGCGCTTCTCGCATTACCAATGGTGTTGCCATTCGAGGTGGTGTCGCCGAGATACATCCCTTTGAGGGTCACTTTATACCAGGGAGTTGCTTTGAAACTTCCATAAAGCTGAGCCATCCAGGTTCCGCCAAAAGCGCCTCGATTAACATTTGTTCCACTGGCTGTCCGGAAACCGCTCATGGCCCTGTTCCATTCGGTCTGGATCACGATCGCATCTCCAAACGCGAAATGTTCTGAAAAAGGCGGAACGACATAAGCGCCCACTTTTGTGGAGGGACCACCGCCAAAAGCTGCATCAACGGTAGTTCCGGGCATGGCACCAGCGGCCGTCTTCTTCCTGTCAGCGCCTGTGGCATACACGCCGACTCCACCAAAGTTCATTTTTTCCCATGGAAAGTCCACTTTTAACCGGCTTATCCAGCCGCGAAACTTGACATCAGGGGCAGTGGCAGAGGGAGCGCCTCTCTTTTCAACTTCGCCACGGTTATAGACGAAGTCGAAGTTTAGATCCACTGGGCCTGCTTTTCCGTCGGCATAAAGCCCTAACCACCAAAAATCAGCCCTGCTCGCAGGGCTAACCCCATAGGCCAGTACGGCACTGGAATCAACAGGGTAGGTGTTCATGTTGTAATAGAAGCCATAGCCGCCGACAGTGATTTTGTCAATTTTGGCGCCGGCCTGGAGGCCATAGACATCCACATCGTCAGCAGAGGCATCTTTTCCTTCAAGGGCCTTGAACCAGAAGAGAGAGATGGTTGCCGGGTCTATTCTTGTATCAAATTTAAATCCGGTTCCATCCGTATAAAGAAAGACTTTGGGACGGACAGAAAGGGGCTGAAGACCGGCTGTCGCTTGCATTGGCACAGGCACCCCAGGGATAGCAAAAGTGAAAAAGAGGTTTTTGATCTCAATTGCAGTTTCATCACCGCCCCATCTGCCTGCGGTTTCTCCTCTGCCTGCAGCAACCGGGCGCCCACCATCACCCCATCTCGTGGAATCCATCTCGAAGAAGATGGTTCCGCTCACCTCTTTGCCGTAAACAGCATCGAATCTGAGGTGACCGCGGGTCATCATTGCGGAATTTACTCTGTCAAATTGAGCCCCACCTGGCAATAATGCAGCTGCCGGGGGTCCATAGACGTTTCCTGATGCCCCAACATTCCGCCAATAGAGGGACTGCGCATCAATAAACCCTGCTGCCCTGAAATCCAATTTGGGTGGCTCCGGTTTTTTGGCCTGTCCAAAAGCCATGGTTCCAAAGGCAAGAACCAGTAACGCTATTAAACTTAGGACAATAAATTTTTTCATCTCTTTTCCTCCTCAATTTTTTTTGTGATTGGTGAATCGTGCCTGCCCGCCGTAGTGCCAGCGTTTAAGAGCGCAGGCGGGATTCGTAAATCTTAACACAACACACAAAATTCACTACCACTTGCCTTAACCAACCTCCTTACTGCCCATTTTCACCTCCTTTCCTCTTATATTTTGTGAATAAAGATTACAAGCAGATTAAATTTTTTTAACCTATAACAGACCCCAAAAAATATGTCAAGCTTTTTTTTGAGATTTCCGAAAAAGCCCGGAAATCTCTTTAAAATCCGTTTATGGTGATCCCTTCCTTCGACTTCGCTCAGGACATTCGGAAAAAACCGTTCGCCCTGAGGCTCTCGAAGGGATGAACGGTTTACTCAGCCTCCGGCTCGGAGAGGACAGGCCTGTCGAAGGGCAAATGGTTGGTTTGGGCAACAGACCCTGAAGATGTGGCCCCAATTTTACCTCTGCCATCTCATCAACTTGGTTGTTGAGAGCTTTCGACGGGTCGCACATGGGCGATCTCACGGCGGCCGATTGGGCGGACTTGTGACGGAAAGAGTGAAACAACCCCCATTGTTTCACCGTCAAGGGTCACAAACTCAACCTCAAATCCGTTACTGTTATCGTGAACCAGCACAACTGTTCCGATGTCGCCACGTTCAAGGCCATATTCCTGCAAATCAGTAGTGAGCACAACAGTGTCTAATTCTTTGATCATCAGGCCCTCCTTTGCAGAAGGTATCCCACTATTTTTTCTTGTGGAATAATTGCCCTATCAATGTTGGGAAGTTTCAATTATTATCTCCAAAGCTTGCCAAGTCATATTTTGATGGTCTCGTAAAAAGTCGTCACTCCGGTCCTGCGGCAGGAACCGGAGTCCAGAGAATTTATAATTACTTAAAAAGACTGGATTCCGGCTGGAGTTTATCCCGATGAAAATCGGGGCCGGAATGACAACAAGGAGTATTTTTTGACTTTTTATGAATGCATCATATTATTTTATTTATATCGGAATTCATAATGAAGTCCAGAATCTTTTTGGGTAATGACGCGGGCAACATATCACAGTTTTAATGGTTTTCTTGTCTCACAAAAACTCATCAAAAAAGGTTTTCAACATTGTTATCCCTCCAATTTAAAGAACACCACCTTTACCATCTCCATCACTTAAAACAACTTGAAGAACAGAATCATGCTGGCGCCTGTGCCGCCCATGGCGCCTGATGCATGGGATTCCGTTACAGCTACAACCAGTTCCTCATTCCCGTCATTATCGGCATCCTTTAACTGAAAGTCGGAAATATAACCATCAAGCTCCCGTGTCTTCCAGTTGGTGGTGAGGTTTCCGGCATCCCAGACCAGATTATAGACTTCGCCGGCATTGAATGATTTTGCTCTTTCAAGTAATCCCAATGAGGCATGGTTCTTATTGACAATCACCTCATTTAGCCCGTCTCCATCAAGATCTTTTATCAGGATTCTTCCCGGGATAAAAACCCTCCAGTCAGGGGCGCTCCCCGCCCTATAAACAGGATCTTTCTTCTTTTTCGTATCGTAGGAATTGTTGGTTCCTCCGAATATTGCCCGGCTTGTCCAAAAAGATTTCCCGTCTCCGGAGACGATTTTCAGCCGACCGGATTCATCCAGCGCTAATACATCGAGCTTCCCTTCGCCTCGAATATCCCCCATGGCCAGGCCGAAGATACTTGTCTCTTTTGGAAAGCCCATTTTGGGGCCCTTTTCAAAAGAGTTCTTTTTCCAGACAAATTTATAAATAGCCCCGCTGATCAGGCCATCGGAGCCCATCTGCTGTCCCATTAAAACAGGTCCATCTTTTGGGTGCTCCAGCACTCTGAAGAACCAGCCCCCTTTTCGGGTGATCGTTCTGAATTCCCCCTGTTCATATTCGACAATGAAAGATTGAAGGTTATCTTCAACGACGGAGGTGACGATGATCTCCGCATAGCCGTTTCGATTCACATCCGCCACATCGAGGGTGAGGAAGTTATGCTGGTGGCCCGCCTCAATCTTACGAAAAAGGCTCAGTTTATCTCCGTCGTATTTAAAAACATAGATGTTGTGGTGATCCATTACGACCACTTCATTCTTTTTGTCTCCATCCACATCGCCGATATCAAGCCCTTTGATTTCGAAATTGAAGGTCTGACTTTTTTTAAACCCCAGCCCTTCCGGACCAACCCTTCCTATCTCTCTTCCAGGTTGAATGATGGAAGGATGCCTTGAGTCGGATGGACGGGCTGTCGTAGCGCGGCGGCCGATGATTCTGAATCCGATATCCTGCGCAAAATCCCCGATTTTGGTCATTACATCGTCGATGCCCTTGTGCTGGGTATAGGCGCCAAGCGGAGGCTTATCCTCGGTAATGCTGATGAGACGGGCATCGAGGCTGATGTAGTTGCCGATCTTGGTGATGCTTCCAAGGACCACATAATCTGCCCCGATTCTCGTGCCAGCCTCTTTTGCTACGGTTTCATCCAGGCGCATGGGCCTCATCTCCCAGAGGGCCCTTTCCACGACCGTCCGCTCGATGACGATGATTCTTCCTTCAACGGTGATTCGGGAAGTCAGAATGTCATTGATCCCTTCCCTAAGGTAGTCAAGATTCTCCTGGCTGTGAATGAGGAAAGGGAGAATGGCAACTTTGTAGACTTTGCCGGGTTCTTTGGGTTGGGCAGAGGAGGGAGAAGGGGAAAACAAAAAGAGGTAAAGGATAAGGTTAAGGCTGAGGAATAAAAATAACTTCCTTTTAAGTTTCATGGGAATTCCTTTCTTATAAAACATGATTGTGATTGGTGAATACTGTTCATCATCCTTATCAGTGAAAATAAACCTATGCTTTATCCCATTGTTCGGGGGATATTCCTGCGAGATGGAGTATTTCTTTTAATAAACCCACTCCAATATCGCTTACGTGTGGATTTGGAATGCGAATCTTTTGTTTTCCCTTAATCATGAACTGATGTTTTCCTCCAGAAATAGGGCCAGCGTATCCAAGAGATCTGAATTTTCTGACGAGATCTTTTCTTGAAATGGCTGTGCTCATCTAAGCAGCAGACGCCTCTTTAAACATCATTTCAACACCTTCAATCTCCGGTATAGGGTCTCGGTCTCTTATTTTTAGAAGTAACCATTCTTCCAATACTTCCATCAACTCGTGCCTGCATTCCTCAACAGTCGTGGCGTTTGCCCAGATGCCCTGAAATTCAGGTATTTCGGCGAACCAAGTTCCGTCTTCCAGTGTTTTATATTGAGCTTTTTCTAAGGCCTTCTGTATGTATTCAAATAACATCTATTGCCTCCTACAGGAGTAGTGGTGATAAAAAACCTGCGTGCGGTTAGTAGAAACAGAAAAAATCTCCCTTTATCCAAACCGATTTTAAGCGGATTTATAGGGTTTGTCAATTCCATTGAAGATATTGCAAGATGAACAAGGGATTAGACTGAACCCCCTTTTTGTTACAGGATGGTTTTTCTTAAAGGATATAATTTTAACCTAAATCGAGCGATTCACCGTATTTCACAAGGGAGGCAGGGATGCCTCAAACCCTTTTAGGATGCGATATGTTAAAAGTTTGGGCAATTGACCATAAGCTTTCACCAAACAGGTGATCATTGAACTATCCCCATGGTTGATTCAACCCATCAAAGGTGATCGCTCTAAAAGGCTTTTCGGCCTCCCCGCCCCCCTTGTGAAGGGTGAAAAAATAGCTCAATTTAGGT